>JAUPKS010000148.1 GCA_030837315.1 Planctomycetota bacterium | reverse complement strand
CGTTGAATTTCCTGACGATATGCGTATTCGTTGGATTGTGGTTCAATATCTCTAAATGTCTTCGGATAAATTCATCGGATGCAAAAAACTGCGATGAATATTCACCGGCATTCAGGATGGTCAGGATATGATTTTTAATTCCATCAGCGAGGAATGCCTCCTCATTGAGGAGTTCGTTCTTAATGGTCTCCTGAGCATACCGATAGGTAAGAATAGCAACCGTTATGATAGGCAAAATGGATAACACCAAAAACCAGCAGAGCAGTTTTCTCCCGATACCACTAAAAAGATTTACACCCTTTACCATAGCGTATGTCTACCATTTAAAAACTTCTTTTTTGTGTAAGTTTCTTACCTCCCCTTCATCCATTCCTTGAGAAGGAGGAACAAGGAAAGATTATTATCTTTTACCACCCCTTTCATCACCTCATTGCGAAGGAGGGGAAAGAGGGGTGGTCTTTTGGATGCGGCTGTGCTGCGATATGATTCTACAATACGACATAATTAACATCAAGCCACAAATACCCCCTGGATATAAATCGAATCAAAATTCTCTCCGGATAATAAAAACGACACACAAATCAAGGACACGCGAAGAACGTTTTTTTCGAGCGCCCTTAATTATTGCATGAAACGGGAAATATGGAACGGGAAAAAGTAAAAGGTTTCTGAAGAGAAGACGACACAGAACAAAATTGAAGGTGACAGCGGTATGGACACAAGACTGGAATTACCGGGGGGAAATTTAAAATATCACTTGAGGAATTTATGGTAATACATTCAAAAACTCATTAATCTTAACATGAACCCCGGAATTTGGTCCCGGGGTTCATTGTGTGTGTTAGCCTTTTGCAACGTTTGTCATCACCTTTTCCTCTTTTGCTTTAGGGGCTTCTTTTGCGGTAGCTGCTTTTATCATTGAAAGCATCATGTGAATAAAGATAAAGCCCCATGCAGCAAACGCAGTATAGATAAAATATTTTGATATATTAGCAATAAAGGGTATCTGAATAGCCTGTGAAAGTCTGATTGTGCAAGCAGTGTACATTCCCAGAGGGAAGACCATGGCCCAGTAAAGTGGGCTGTATTTAAACGGGGTTTTATTCATGACGTATTTCCATATCCCAATAATTATTAAAAATGGTATCCACCATGTACCAAATGACCAGAAAAACAAGGTAAATCCTTTTGTGAATCCCAAGAAATCCGCGTAAGGGCCTTCTACTTTCGGAATATTTATACAGAGAACAGAACCTGCCAGTGTGGTGATGGCAAGGGCACCCATGTTAATCCAATACGGGGGTACCAACGCGTCGGGTGATATCTTAAAAAACACAAGACGGTAAATAATGAGCGTAATCAAGACCATATAAAGGAATGAACCAATCATCCACCACACAAAGGAAGAAAACATCACAAAACTACCATAGCTTCCAAATTTTGGGGCAAGTATAGCGCCAAGAACTGCGACTGATTGCGTTCCTACTGTTGCAGTCAGCCATCCTCCATGCAACACCATTTCAATTCTCTGTTCGCATTTAATAAAGAGGATGCTGAATGTAGATAGCGAAACGACCGTCCAGAGAAAAATGCCAAAATACCAAAATACTTTTGCAACTTCCGGGAGATTAACTACCGTGGCAAACTGGGCTCCAAGTACATTCGTACCAGCAACTATGGTAAAAAAGACAAGGCTTAATTTCGGGTTAGAAAGATCCGTGTAAAAATTACCCCAAAACATCTTTACCCGGAGTATCTGTAATGATAAAATAATTGCATATGCAACAATGTTAAGATAAAAAAGCCCATAACTAATCCCCGTAAAACCCAGCAGATTGGATGCAATAGAGATTATACCGGTAGACATCACCATTGCAAAATAGGCTGGATGAAATGTCTTGATTGTATTTCTGATAACACCCATTTTAGTACTATTTCTCCTTGTTAAAGATTTATATATACATAGCGCCGCATAGCCGCAACCAAAACACCCACCCCTCTTTCTCCTCCTTCAGAAGGAGGGGACTTCGTCATAAGCTCAGTCGAACGATGAAGGGGTGGTAAAAAACCTGCAAAAAAGATGTTTTTAAAGGTAAGAATATTACGAATTATACCTTTATCATAAACGATTTTTCAATGAAATAAATGTGATTTATGTTACTATTCTGCGTTAACATCATCGCTGGCTCAAAGAAAAGTAAATGTATGTATCTTGACGACAACCGGGTTTTTTCTTACTTTAGATTACTTTTCAAATCCTCTATAGCATTTTTAACTTCTTCTCCATCAGGGGCGTTGGGGTTGAGTTTCAGGTAGGTCATGTAATCCCTCAAGGTGTTTTCATTTTTCCCCAGCTTTTTAAAGGTATTCCCACGATGGAGGTAGGCAAGAGGATTGTAAGGAAAGAGCTCGATGGAGGTGTTGAAGTCCTCAAGGGCTTCATCAGTCCTTTCCATCTGGTTTTTGATTTGGCCTCGTTCAAAATACACACCGGCAAGCCGGGGGTTTAACTCTATCATCTTGTTGTAGTCCTCCAGAGACTTTTCTATGTCTCCTTTCCCGCGATGCACCTTAGCCCGGATATAATAGGCAAAGGCATTGTCTGGTGAGAATTCTATGAAGGCTGTTATATCTTTTATCGCGTCGTCAAAACGTTGGGCATCGGCATGGAGAATACTCCTTTTCATATAGATTTCCTTATTATTGGGATCGAGTTCCAGTCCCATGGTAAAGTCTGCCAATGCTTTTTCTTGTTCACCCGATTCGGCATAGGCCAGGCCGCGATGGGCATAGGCGGCAGCAAATTTGGGGTCCAATGTAATTGCCTTGCTCAGGTCTTCAATGGTCAAGTCTATCCTGTCGACCATTTTAAAGGCAATACCCCGGTTATAATAAGATAAAGGAGAATTGGGGTCCAACGATAACGCCTTGCTATAATCCATAATGGCCTTATCAAAAACCTTTGTTGTGGCGTAAAGAGAGCCCCGATTGAAATAGGCTGGCACATAATCGGGATTCAGTTCAATAGCTTTGTTATAATCACGTAATGCCTGTCCGGTATCTTTCATTTTCTCATAAATAACACCGCGGTTACAAAATGCTACGGCATCATTCCCATGCAATTCAATGGCGTGGTTTACATCTTTTAATGCGGCATTAACATTACCTTTCTCTTTTTGTATTATGGAACGGTTCAGGTAAATGTTGGCAATTACTTCATTTGTGGTAAGATTTTTGAGATAATATCTGTTTTTGATACTTGTTTGCGAAATGCGTTTTCCGGACATATTGACGTAGTAGCTGTCAGGTGTTGCCATACCTTCGTACCCTGTCTCTATATTTTTACGAAAATCCCCATCATCATAGCGCAGGAAAACATGCTCTGGCACGCTTACCCCATAAATGGGCAAGTGTAAACCTTCTGCTATGCAGAGATAGAGAATGGACAGCCCTACGCAGTTGCCAATCTTTGTATCCAATACCCTGTTGAGGGATATAGAGTCGAGATCACCCCTTTGTACATATTGAAACTGGAGTTCATTAAAAACCACGAGGTTGATGGCTTTGATAATCTGTTCCGGTTCAATTTCATCACCAAGACTGGTCCTGATATTTTCAACAATGCCATCCAGCTTTTTGAGATACCTGTCTATGTCTATTTCGGGGTAGGATTCTTGTGCAACTTCAAGGGCAGTTCGCGCAAGATTTGTTTCGTGTGTATTGATTTCCCCGTTTGTGTTTGATTGTGGAACATCTGCAAACACCTGTAAACAAATGAATAAAACTGATGCTGTAATAAATAATATTTTGCTAATACGCATGTTTATTGACAAATCCATTCCATAGCGTAAGCCAGATTATCTTCAAATCAAAGTTTAGTGTCCAGTTTTCAATGTAATACAGGTCGTATTCAATTCGTTTTTCCAGCGATGTATTTCCACGCCAGCCGCTAACCTGTGCCCAGCCAGTTATTCCAGCCTTCATCTTGTGTCTTAACATGTATTTGGGGATGGTATTTCTGAAATTTTGTATAAAGACCGGCCGTTCGGGACGTGGTCCAACAATACTCATATCACCTCGTAACACATTAATAAATTGTGGGAGCTCATCGATACTTGTCCTTCTCAGAAATTTACCTGTTTTTGTGCATCGCGGATCGCCCTTTTTCGTCCATACAGGGCCTGTTTCCTGTTCCGCATTTATAAACATTGTCCGGAATTTGAGCATGTTAAATATCTTGCCATCCATTCCCATCCTTTCCTGTTTAAAGAAGACAGGGCCTTGAGAAGTTATTTTGATCAGGAGCGCGACAATTCCTATAACAGGTGACGTAATAATTAATACCAGAGAAGCAAAAATAATATCTAAAAGCCTCTTCCCGATGATATTCCATCCATAGAGCGGTGTGTCGCGAAGGCTGATAAGCGGCATACCTTCAAACTCACATACACTACCACGCAGGGTAATGAACTCAAAGAGGTCTGGCAAGACCATAATACTCACCATCTCGTCCCCAATCCAACCCAAAACTTCCCGTAAGTGATTATGGGCATTGAAAGGCAGCGCAATGAAAACAATATCAATACCAAGCTTCGTAACAAATTCGCGGACATCCGAGTACTTTCCCAATATCTTTATTCTTTGTATTGCATTTCCTATACTATCCAAGTCGCTAGTTAAGAAACCTGAAACCTGAATCCCGAGTTCCGGATGTTTCTGCAATTGTTTTGCAAGGCCTTGCCCTAATTTTTCTGTGCCAATAATCAGAGCATATCGCTGATTGTACCCCTTCTGCCGTAAGAAACGGAGAAATTCACGGAACAGGATACGAGTCAAGCTGAGTAACACAATGTTGATAAGCCAAAAATAAAAGAATGTCAGCCGGGAAAATTCATACTGCCGGTAAAGGAAGGTAAGTGAGATCAGGATCAGGGTGGCAAACGTGGATGCCTTGCCAATATCCAAGATTTCATAAAATCTGGTTGAAACCCTACGGGGGCGATACAACCCAAATACCTTAAAAACCAAACCCCACAAGGGGATCATGAAAACGAGGAGGGTCAGGTAGATTTTAAATGAGGGAATCCCTTTATAAACAGGTATGATGCCGGAATAAAAACGTAAATAATAGGAAGATACCCATGCAAGAGACAGGGTAAACCAGTCCGCGAGGAGTAACAACGACTCAAAAAACTTGCTGTGCTTCTTTAGCATAATAATTTTTCAATATATTGTTTAAATCTTTCTTTAAATAGTAAACAATCAAAGCTTTCTGCATGTTTTCTAATTAAAACTGGATCAAACAAATCTTTATGACGTTCAAAAAACCTTACAGCCTCTGTTAAAGATGCTGTCGTTTGTTTTGGAAAAAACACCCCGGTGGGTGTTTCAGGCTGTCGCGCTGCCACTTCTGTTGTAGAATTGTAGCAAGGATATACTCCATGAACAGTTTCCAGTACACCGCCTTTTGCAAAAGCTATTACCGGTTTTCCGCATGCCTGTGCCTCCAACGGGACAATTCCAAAATCTTCTTCCCCCGGAAAGATCAGTGCCTTGCATCCATTATAATACTCCTTCAAAGATTCGCTGGATTGCCATCCGATACATTGCACATGCTTTTTTGCCATCTTTCTGATATGCTCTTCTTCCTGCCCCCCTCCAATAACGATAAGCGGCAAACCCATCTCTTCAAATGCATCTACAGCAATGTCAATCCTCTTATAGGGGGCAAAGGCAGACACAATCAGATAATAGTCTCCTTCTCTGCGATCCTCCAGAGGTCTGTAAAGTGAACAATCTACAGGTGGGTGAATAACATCTGCGGATCTTTTATAATATTTTTTTATCCGATTTGCAACATGATAGGAGTTTGCCACAAAGTAATCCACCCGGTTACTGGAGGCAACATCCCACATCCTCAGATAATGGGCAACTGCAGGCATCAAAAACCTGGAAATCAGTCCCTTCCTGTCGCTGCCAAAATAGGTGTAATACTGATCCCAAACATAACGCATGGGGGTATGGCAATAACATACATGCAGTGCAGATGAATTAGTCAGGATACCTTTAGCCACGCAGTGGCTGCTGGATAAAACCATATCATAATCTCTCATATCGAATCCCTCTATTGCCAGAGGGAACAACATCAGAAAAGAGCGATAGTGCCTCTTAACGAAAGGCAGCCTTTGAAGGAATGAGGTGCGTATGGGTCTGTCCTCTATTATCTTTGAGACTGAGCCGCGAAGATGGATTAATGTAAAGATATCTGCCTCAGGAAAGAGTTCGCAGAAGGACTCCAAGACCTTCTCGCCTCCCCGCATTCCGGTAAGCCAGTCATGAACTATTGCCACCCGCATGACGCGCCCTCTTCCTTTATTGGATGAACTGAATGAGAGATACCGATATCGTAACCAAGCAATTCCATCTTGTATTTTTCAACACTCTTGTGTCGTATACTCAAAAAATTCCTCCCTGTCTCCATTGTGTTTAATATACCATTCTTTTCATCACCACGACAGGTAAAATATACTGTACCATAATCATATTCAATACGTAAAGGTCTTGCCATATTATGTGTATTACTTTAGCATGCCCTGCTTTATTTGTCAATAAATAAGGTCTGACCCCAAGGGCACCTCCACCCAGCATACGGTGGAACCGGTAATCGTCTGGACCGCCGGGAGGCGCAGAGTGGATAAGCCCTTTTATTTGATTGAAGAGTTCGCGGTAAGAGATTGTCTCTTGTCCTGTGATTGCAGCACGGGCAGAGAGAATGTGTGTTATTTCCTGTATGGCAGTGAGCCACTCTTGCAGATCGATACCGTATGGTATATTGAACTCTTTTCTTTGCCTTAGAAACCGCCAAACGACAAAGCTAACCTGCCCCCCTACCCATTTCAGAGACTGTGAAAGAAGAAAAGATGTGGATAAATTACATGATTTTGATTAGACACTCGGATTGGGGGGGCAGGTTGAGCAACTTGCTAGACGGTTTATATTCCTAACTTTTTTGTTATAGATGAGATAGGTATAGTTCCTTTTTCTTTCGATCTTTCTTTAAGAAATTTCATGAATCTCTCACTACTGCCGAGTTCTTTTACCTCTTTCTCAAACTCATCAGTTTCCTTTAAGACATAATTTTTCCCGTCTTTGTCGTAAATTATTAATGGTGCAGATCTAGCTAGGGCCAATAACTCATCTATTGAATGTTTCTTTTTCCTTAAATCGGTTGTAATCATATTTCCACCTCCTTCCTCGAACAAATAATTCGTTATGTTCCTTATGTCCCACGGCGTGGATTTTCACTCTTTACCTTTCTGTAATTTCATAAAATATTCGATATTTATCTACTCGTAACTCCCATGGTGCAATAGGATTAGGTAAGGCAGCAATATTGCCTTTTATTGTCAACAAATTAATCACTAATGGGTGGCCCTTCTTCCCAACTGTAGCCAGTTCCCTATGTTGCCCTGAATTACCCTACGACAATAATTTTATTGCAATTAACCCCCCTATTATCTTATAAATGATAAGACTGAAAGGAGGTTAAATATGCCATCTACGAGTACCTTACGAAAAACAAAACTGACTGTTACAATCAGCGGTGATGTGGTTAGTGAAATAGACGAAATCGCAAAAGAAAAAGGCGCCCCGCGGAGCCAGGTAATGGAAGAAATGTTACGTGCTTGGCTGCTGAAATCCAAAAAGAAATTAATAGAAAAAGATATAGAGGCTTATTATCTGTCTCTCACAAAAAAAGAGAAGAAAGAAGACAAAGCATGGATTGAAATAGTGGCAGAAAGCGCAAAAAGGACATGGGATGACTGATTATCCAAAAAGAGGAGAGATATACTTAGTTAATCTGCCATCAAAGCCAAAGGATGTCAAGAATCGTCCTGCCTTGGTAGTCTCTTTAGATATCCGGAATAAGTTGGCTAACGATATAATTGTCGTTCCTTTGTCTACAAACTTAAGACCCTCTCCTGCCCATGTTTTACTTCGCGAGGGAGAAGGTGGTTTGTCAAAGGCGTCTATGGCTAAATGCGAACAGGTAACTGCCATAGACAAATCTTTGCTTCTACGGGGTCTTTTTTCAGGCAGGATAAGCGACAAAAAGATGAATGAAATAGAAAAGGCGATTATGATATCCATTGGGATAATTTAAAGTGAACTGTTAAATTCGTGTATAGGAATTTCAAAGTTGTGGTTGTAGAACGTAGAGACTCTTCGCTCTACATAGGAAAATTGCCGAAGGCTAAATTTAAACGGCGGGTTAGGCCAATATGTTATGCATACATTAAGCGGCCAATTGAATTCTAGGACAACCTGTCAAGGTTTGACACCAGGACACCACCACCAGGACACCACCCCCAAGGTTTCCCCACGTGACATGGTAAGGCTAACCAAGAGCTACGATTCTCTCGATTCTTGGCAT
>JAUPKS010000147.1 GCA_030837315.1 Planctomycetota bacterium | reverse complement strand
GGGATTTATTGCAAGGGCATTGTCACCAATGGCGTAAATAAAAGGATAATTCTCCGCTCTAAGAAACTCATCGACGATAATACGTCCTAATTGCCCTGTTTTCATCCCACTTTCTCTTGCAAGTTCATGAATACGAATGCCGCCTGTCCAAATTACCGTTTTCGTTTTCGCCACTTCACCTGATGAAAGTGTAACGGTATCGCGTGTCCGATTGATGATTTTAGTTTCAGGCATGATTTTCACACCCTTTTCAATGAGTTTTTTTTGAATACGTGCCGCAAAGGATGCTTCCATTTTCGGCACTATGTGGTCACCAGACTCAACGATGATAATTTCTACCTCATGAGAATTCACATGACAGTTATGGGTGCACTGAACAGTATAGTCGACAAGTTCTGCGGCAAATTCTATCCCTGATAAACCACCACCACCGACGACAAACCGAAGCATATCTCTTCGTAGCTCCTCATTCGGTTCTGATGCCGCGTGTGCACAAAGTTGATCTATATGCGCATAGATCTGTTGGGCGTCTCTCAACGTCTGGAGCGGGAAAGAATATTCCTGTAATCCAGGGATATTATAAAAATTTACCTGACTTCCAAGTGCAATCACCAAGTAATGAAAAGCTAAAGACCCGCATTCTATGTGAACGATATGTTCTTTCGTATCAATCCTGGTTACTTCTCCAAGGTGAAAGATAATGTTTCTTCTTTTTATAATGCGATCGATAGGAATAGATACCTCTCTTTTTCGGATGGCTGCCTCGTGTAATTGTGTCTTGAGCGTGTGATAAGGATTTCTATCTATAAGATGTATCTGATATTCAGGGTGTTTACGGAATAACCTTGCTAATCGCAATGCAGACGTAATTCCTCCGTAGCCCGCCCCTATGACAACGATATTCTTTTTGGCTTCCATGATTGATACTTTCAGATAAATCAAAACGATTCTGGTAGATTCGGCTTATTATCAGCCTTAATCTACCCTACCTATTACACAATATCACTGGATAGTGAAATTAAGACCTTATCATCGTCAACATCATCTTGAATTTATTTATTGCTTTCAGCGCATGTGGTTGGTTGGCTGGCATGATAACAATTTCTCCCTCTTTCAGGCGAAGGGGACTGCCCGATATAACAATTTTCACTTCACCCTCAAGAAGATAAACTAAGGCATCGAATGGCGCTGTATGTTCACTCAACCCTTGCCCTTCATCAAAGGCAAACACCGTTATAGTTCCTGTCTTTTTATTCATGATCTCCCGGCTCACCACTGAGGAATCCTGGTGATTTACCAAATCAATTAATCGTGCAGGTTGAGATCCAAGTGTTGTGATATGAGCATGTTTCTTATCCTGATCCATCCGTCTGTTTCCTTATGAATCCGTTATCATAGTAACTGGTAAATACGCTAAAACCTTGCTTTGAGAAAAACAAAGGAAATCCCTTTTTTATTCATTCAATCAAAATTTTCAAATTTGTTCAAACTGTTCCTTTGGAGCGCCACACTGAGGACAGACCCAATCATCAGGTAAATCCTGAAAGCTGGTGACAGGATTAATTCCATGGTCAGGATCACCAAATTTCTGATCGTAGATATATCCACAAATCATACATTTGTATCTTTCCATTGTTTTACATTCTCCTTATGTTTCCTGCGTAAAATAATCAAAACGACGATTGTATATCATTGATTTGAGTTAAAAATTTCTGCATCATCAAGCGCCCTTAGTCGCACTTAATAAGCACGATGCCGAATTGCCGCACGGCGGGTCACTGCCAGATCGTAGGCGCGTGCAATATCGGTATTGCGCAGCAAACCTACTAAACGACGCGAATTGTCACGGGCAACGACTGGCAATTGACTCACGTTTCTCACCCCGATACGCCGCAACGCCGCCCGAATCGTCTCGTCGGGGTATGCCAAAAGCAACTCGCGTGTACAAACTTCACCAACGGTGTGCATCATATCACTACCGTCACTCTGTATGCGATCAATATCTTGCACGGTGATAATACCAGTCAATTCACCATCGTCATTGAGCACTGGTAAGCAGTGATACCGTTTCTGCATAAGTAAATCGATGGCCACTGTCAACGAATCAGATTCTCGCAAAGTGTCGATCTCCGTTTCCATGACCTTGTCAACCGTAATTGTTTCCAGCACGCCAACATCACGACCTCGTTGCAGACGTATACCCTTGCGCGCCAGTCCCAAGGTATACACTGAATCGTGTTGTAAATGCCATGAGAGGAACAGGCTGACGTTTACCGCAGCTATCAGCGGCAGAATGATCCGATAGTCATGAGTCATTTCAAATAGCAGCATGAACGAGGTAATCGGTGCATGTATTGTGCCTGCAAGGACGGCTGCCATCCCGACCATCGCAAAGGCAGGTGGTGAAATGTTGAGAGAAGGAAAAACCTGTTTAGCAACGAGTCCATAAGCACCCCCAAGTGAAGCACCGGAAAAAAGGGCAGGCGCAAACACACCGCCGTGGAAACCGCCACTGATGCAAATCGGCGTTAGCACCAGTCTGGATAATGCCAGCGAAAGCAGGAGAGTCACCGAAAGCGGTTTGCCGTCTAAGATATTTCCAATTGTTGCATAACCTGTGCCAAGTACCTGCGGTAGATAAATTCCAACGAGGCTGACGGCGAGACCGGCAGCAACTGGTTTAAACCAGCGCGGGGCATTCCATGTATCAAAGATATCCCGCGTGAAATGATGCAAGCGAATGTAGAATGCAGCACTAAGCCCGGAGAGCACACCTAACCCAAAATAGAGCGGCAGTTCCCATACTGAGTTAAATGTATATGCAGGGATGTGAAACGCAGGATTAGCCCCTGATACGGCCTGAGTAAACACAGACGCGGCCACGGCTGCCAAGGCAACGATGCCAAAGGCGTTTACGCGCAGGTCTCCTATAATAATCTCCAACGCGAAAAATATACCGGTAATAGGCGCATTGAAGGCAGCGGCAATTCCACCCGCAACACCCGATGCAACGAGTGTGCGAATTCGCTCATCAGAAAGGCGCAAGAGTTGCCCAAACATCGATCCTAAGTATGCGCCAATTTGCAACGAGGGGTCTGCAGGACCAACTGAAGCGCCGGAACCGATGGATAATGCAGAAGCAACTGTTTTGACCGGTATTTTTCTATAAGGCAACCGTCCACCCCCTAATGCTACGGACTCCATTATACCTGCTATACCCTGATATCGTTCTTTACCGATGAAGAAGTGAGAAATCAATCCGACAACGAGACCACCGATTACAGGCACAAGGTATATCATCCAATTCCCGACAAGACCCAGGATCGAACCCATCCTGTCGAATTCGATCCAATGTACCAGATCATCAATCACATGAAGAATAATCTTCTTGTGATGCAAAAGACCCAGGGGCGTATCTATCCCCTCGAATGCGTATTGAAATATCACGTTAAACAGTTGCTTGAAGAGCCATACTCCTATACCGCTCGCGAGACCAACGAATATCGCGATTACAGCAAGAGCAACTGATTCGGAAAATTGCTGACGATTGAGCCAGCGTATGATCTTACCGAAAGAAAATAGTCTTATTTTTGTCCAGATATATGGTAACATAACATTACTTTGTTGAAAAACGTATGTAAGAAAATATTTTTAAGTCGTAAGTAGAGTCAGGCACAACTTCTGATTATTTAATACTTTGCGACTAATATTTATTCTTGGTTTATCACTTTATCCCTGCTTGAATTCTCTTCGATATGTGCATTACCAAAGAACGAAAAACTTACCGCTTAATTTTTAACAAACTTGAGTACTTTCGGAAAGCCCTTCGGCAAACTGTTCCAGGTGGTGATGCACATCCCGGCCCACCCGCTCATCCACCTGTTCAAATTGCCGATACAAGGCTTGCTGCTCCTCTAGATTTAGTACCTTGTTGGTTAGCGGAAACAGTAGATAGTCTTCTTTCCAAATGTGGTTGGGATACAGCGTGGCAATCTCTCTCAAACTCTTTACCACTGCCTTTTTGGCATCTGGATCACCGCTTTGGTAGGTATCTGCCGCATCGACCAACTCTTTGACAAGCGCCCGGCCTCGCGTGTGCTCGACCGTCAGCGCTCCTATAGGACAGCCTTGTTTTGAGATACCATTATTAACCAAAGTTGGGAATAGCAAATCCTCTTCTTTGCCGTGATGACACTTATCGACGAAGGTGCGCATGAATTCAATCACCCCATGAAGCGTTTTCACATCCACTACCTGGCCCGCTTCCAGCCGGTCGGCCAGCACTGGAGCTGCGCCGATCACTTTGGCAATAATAAGATGTTCACCCTCAAGCATCTGGGTTGGGCTGTTGCTCGTCATCTTTGATCTCCTTATTAGATAAATAAAATTTGATCGTGGCCAGTCTCCGCAAGAAATGTAGTTAGCCCCATACTCTTATCAACCTCATTTACGAGTTCGTCACGAGAGACATTCAGCAAGCCCATAGAATTTGTACAGACATAAAACTTTGCGCCCATAGCCTTAGCTTGGATTAAAAGTTCAGATATTTCCTGAATATGGCCTTTTCTCATATGCTCTTCCCATAGTTTCCTGTGAGACTGTCCTTCTTCATTAAGCTGGAACACGGATTTTCCTTTTACCAGATATTGTAGCGCCCAATAGGTAAAAAAACATCTTGCCTCTCTGCCTAAGGCCAAGGCTACAAGGACAATAGAAAAACCGTGATACATACGGTCGTAAGAACCGCTATGAAATATTATTGACAAACCTTTCTTCTCTGTTTCCATGGTTTATTTCATTTGCCTCTTATGGTTTCTGCCCAATCTAGTAAAGGTACGCCTGCCTTTCTTGCGGCAGCAAGTTTCTCGCTTAAATTATCAATTTCCTTTTTACTCAATCTTTCGGAGAGTATGGATAAACCGTCACAGTTTGAGACGTGGATTAAGAGTGTCCTTGCTGCAGCAGCAGCCTGTTTCGCCTCTTCGTCTGTAAGACCATCTTTCTTCAATAACCCGGCACAAGAACGGGCAGTAGCTATTACACCATCATGCTCCTTGAGTAACTGGTCTACATACTCGCCTAATAATACCCGTAATGCAGGATAAAGAGTTTCTTCCTCATATCGAAAATGTGGACCGACAAGCACATTTATTCCATCAAGTATCTTTCTTGCCTTAACGACATTCTTTGATTGCAAGGCTTCCATTAATTCAAGTAATCCGTCCCTTACCTTTCTGTGGTCTTCTCTGAATTCCGCAATTGGATCTAATTTTACCATCCTGCTCATCCTCCTTTCTTAAATCCTTTTTACTTTCAATATTTAATTGATTATCAATAAATGTAACTTTCCCTTCCAGCACACAACCTTTCTGAAAAGACTGACATAGTTTTCTCAACCGAAGACATTCATTATTTATCTGATACAGACAAGTCCAACTCATCTGTTTTCCGATGCCTCCAAAAGCACTTGTGCTTTATTTCTTGCTTCATCTTTGGCAGCAACCTGTTTATTCATTATAACGATTTTTATAGGTAGACTTTAATACTTCTGTTTCTTCTTCAGAAAGCCCCTTCATCCACAAATGTTCTTCCCGTTCCAACAATTCCTCAATTTTCTGCTCATATTTTGTTTTCATCTCATCACTCTTTTGGGCAGCGGCCTTAATTACAGCAGGTAAAAACTTCATATAATAGTGCTTTGCCACCTCATACATTCCATGCCAGTGAGTATAATCAGGACCCATCATACTTGCTCCGTGCCGTGCCCTTCTGCCTTCGTGGTGCCACAATTCCCAGAAAACCCATTGTGCTTCATGTTCAAATGGGGCTTTTGGATTTAAGACTCCATCCTCAGTCAGCGCCATCATCATAGCCTGTGCAGGTTTCGCAAATTTTTCATCGTAGAGGTTCACAAGATTGTCAAATTGTTGGTAAAAATTGTTGACATGGGTTTGATTATGGCAATTTTTACATACGCCCTTCATTTTCTCGCGCCGTTCTTGCCAAGTCACAATTTTATCAACACGTTTTGAAACGATTTTCTTAACCAACGTTTCCTCCTGCACGATTTTTTCAGTCACCTGAACCTCTTCACCAATCTCAGGCAATTTCCGAGTATCGGGATAATCTTCCTTAAAACCATCTTCATAATATCACCAAATTTATCTTTGAACTGACGACTGGCCGAAGTGTCCAGCTAATTCGTTCTCCAACATCATGGTTACTAGCAGCAAGCTGCCCTTCCGATGTCATATAGCTGCTGATATGGCAGGTAGTACACGTCGGAGCTGCGGAGTAATCCTTTCCCAACACCCAATCACCTTCTTTATCCAGCGCCATGCGGCCAATATTGGCGGTATATGCAATTCCATGCTTTGATTCTCTATAAATTTCCATTTGAGGATGATCAGGCCCCATGTGGCATTTTCCACAATTTTCAGGCGCTCTGGACAATTTTGCCTCAAATGAATGTCTCGAATGGCACGCGTGGCACGAACCTTTTGAACCATCAGGATTTAACCGGCCTATCCCACTGTTTGGCCATGTATCAGGGTCAATTACCGGCTTTCCTCCTTCCCGCAATATTTCACCCGTATCATTACGCATAAATCTTATTATGCTTCCGTGACATTGCAAACAACCGTTAACGGCATCTGCATTAT
>JAUPKS010000146.1 GCA_030837315.1 Planctomycetota bacterium | reverse complement strand
TCATTCTCCTGGAGCTTGATTCAAAGGCGGCATTAAAAACGGTGGAGAATTTCCTCCGCTATGTCGAGGATGGATTTTATAATGGTACTATTTTCCACCGGGTAATTAAGGGGTTCATGATCCAGGGCGGCGGTTTTACCGCCGACATGCAGCAAAAACCTGCACGGGCATCGATCACGAACGAGGCTGATAATGGACTCAGGAACCGACGCGTTACGGTGGCTATGGCGCGTACCATGGATCCCCACTCCGCCACCGCTCAATTCTTCATTAACACGGCGGACAACACATTCCTTGACCATAAAGGGAAAACCAACAGTGGGTGGGGCTATTGCGTATTTGGTAAAGTTATTGAGGGCATGGATGTAGTAGATGCCATAGAGAATATGCCTACTACAACCAAAGCCGGATTCCAGGATGTCCCTGCTTCTCCTGCCGTCATAGAACGGGCAATCATAGAGAAATAAGTCTGCCTGGGTACTCGCTTGATTCCTCTATTTAGACCTGTTTTCGAAGGCATTTATTTAAGAAAATAGATGGTTGTCACGAACCAGACAATTTTTAAAACAGGAGTCGTAAAATTTATACCATGACAGCCGATAACTTATTAGAGTATAAGTTCAGCGCTGGAAAAAGACGGAATCAGTGAGCAAAATGGCCTGGCGAAAGAAATTTAATCTATGAAACCTACCGAGCAAGGCCGAGCTACCCAATCAAAGACGTGCTAGTATAGCGTTTCGTTACAATGGATACACAGACAATTGTCATTGCGGGGAGTGGCGCGACGAAGCAACCTCTGGTTCGCAAAAGACCTTAAGATTGCTTCGCTGTCGCTCGCAATGACAATAAACTATGTAAACCTTCTCCTGAAACGCACCACCGGATAGAAGGATATATTCATATGCGGGAGTTAATTCGTTTTATCGTAATAATTGTTATTCTTTTCCTTCTTCTGCTCGTAGCTTTTGGGTTGTTCCGATTAACTCCGATAGTCCTTCCTGCCTGTGGTGTCGCTGTAAGCTCCATGCTTTTAGCCCTCTATCTGTTTCGTGTCCATAAAATCCACTGTCTGAATACTCGCGGAACTTTGGCGAGTATCATAACAGTTCGTTTTGATGGGCAGAAATTATATTGGGAACCAGAGGAGTCTCAAATTGAAGTGTATGCAAAAACAAAACTGGCAACGTTTGCCAGCATTATTTTAGGGCTGACATCAGTGTGGCTAACATTAACGATATTTTACAAAAAAGGGGCTTTCAACGGCATAGCGGGATTTTCACCAAATTTTAATCTGGCAATTGGCTGCCTTGTATCCGTAACTGTCGTCATTATTACGATTGTAAAGTCGAAGCCGACGGAAACTCTTACAGACTCAATCTGGGAGCAGGCCAGTTACCTGGTAAGCCGGATAAATACCGACCTGGAAAGAATCCAAGAGTTATGTTCATTAGAAACTTCTATCAAATCGATTGCTTATCAGCTGAGAGTCACTTTTCCTGTAGATTTTAAAACAGAAATTCAGGAGTTTGTCAATGTTCGTAAGAGTGAACTTCTTTCAGATACTACCGAACTGAATAAATTGATTGAAAGAAATATCATACAAGCCGAAGAAGATAAACTCCATTTAGGAAAAGCAAATAATCTTTACCGCGCCGCAATGAAACTTTACACGATCGTGGCCATTGAAGTGAACTGGACTGGCAGCATGCCACTGATAAAAGAAATGGAATATGACTACGAAGGCTTAGTTTCTGAAAATTTAAAATCTCTTCTGCAAGAGAGAAAATGGGATGATTTCAATGACGTAGTAAATGAAATAATGCGAGACCTCCAACGATTAAGAGCCCTGGCCATAAAATATCAGGAAACAGGGTATAAGGAAGAGACAAACGGTTATAAGAAAGAGGCAGATGAAGAGAAGGCATACCGTATTATGGAAATTTCTCCAGCAGCATCAGATGAAGAAATTATAAAAGCTTACAGGGTGCTGGCGCTGAACTACCACCCGGACAATGCTGAACAAACCACTCTTGGCATCAAGAAATTAGCAGAAGAGCGGTTTAAGGAAATTAATTGGGCATATGATTTCTTGAAAGGAATTCGAAACTTCTGAGAAGGGAGAGATTAAGATGGATGAAGTGAAATCTCTAAATGATTCTGCAAATAAGGGCGCTATACCCACAGCGTTTCAACAAAAAAAATGGGTCAAAAAGCTTGAGACAGCTTCGGGGAAACCGATAAAACCCCGCAAAACAAGCGGAACGGTATATCTCGTTGTGGATTGTTCAGGAAGCATGGCGGAAGGTAGCAAGATAGAGCAGGCAAAAAGAGGCGCAATTGGCTTTGCGAAGGAGGCACAAAGGAAGGAATACGCTGTGGGACTCATCTATTTTGGATCAACTGCAGAGCACATCCTTGAACCGCAGGATGAATGTACAAGACTCCATGCTACGGTTGAAAGAATATCGGCCAAGGGATCAACGAACATGACAGAGGCTGTCCAGATGGCAAAGGATAAACTTTTTGATAAAGCCGGCGAAAAAGTGATTTGTATCGTAACAGATGGAATGCCCGACGATAAAAAAACCACTCTTGCTGTCACGAATGAAGCAAGGATACAGGGAATTGAAATAATGGCCATTGGAACCGACGATGCTGATAAGGTTTTTCTCGAAGAGATGGTAACGCGAAAAGACCTTTCGCTGAAGGTTTCAAGAGATCAGCTCGAGCGAGGTATCATTTCAATGGCAAAGATGTTACCAGAAAAAAATGGTTAATAATTTGGTTGAGAAATTATTG
>JAUPKS010000145.1 GCA_030837315.1 Planctomycetota bacterium | reverse complement strand
ACTTCGCCAAAGGTTATTTTGCAGTTGGGAGGAGCATCGGTATCTTTTATCTGTAATTTGTCCCCGCCTTCTTTTGTTACATATGACCTTACCGCTTGAATATCGCTTGCAATCACAGCATTCCAGAATCCCTGTGCGACAGCCAACAGGCCTTCGGTGTTTTCTGTTCTTTGAACATCGGATTCCGGTTTATCAGAGGATTTATCGTTATCGCTATCGGTAGCAGATATTTGATGATTAACATCTTTTTCTTCCGCAGGTGGTTGGACAATATCCGGAGTTTTTGCAGGTGTATTAAGACTTGCGATCCGTTCATTCAAGTCCCTGACGGTCACTTCTAATCCTTCAATCTTTTGTTGAGTGGTTTTATTGGCTGTCTTTGTCTCCTCCGTTTCGTTATGGAGTACATTTGTATCCTGTATAATAAGATTAATTTTACTGGATAAATCGTCAATCCGCTTTTCCAACAATCTGCTATCAGCGATAATCTCCTTTTTCGTCCGCTTATCAAAAGAGTTAGAACAACCGAAAAGAAACAGCATTGGAAAACAAAGGTACATTAACAGGTATGTGTTTCTGTTAAACATAAATTACCCCCATACTGATATGATTTGTGTAGTATTTTTAAGGGTTTGTATCAGATTCAACCCGGAAAATGTTTAAAATATAAATATAATAGCCTGGAAGATTTAGATAAGACATGGTTCAGTTACTATGCAAGCATGATAACACTTTGTGTATCCATGTCAATAATTTTATTACTTTAACATTTTATGTATCAAGCGTAACAAATACTATGACTTGACTCCAAGTATCCAGACGATTGCAATGGCGGCAAGCCAACAGCAGGCTAAAGGAGCGGGCAGTTGCATCAATTATCTCAATAGTTATATCTTTCGTTACCGGGGCATTTGTATCATCACTAATCTTAAGGGTAAGCGTACAGGTGCCAAGGATATGAATATGATCGGGTATGCTCAGGAATGATAACGGGAGTACCTCCTATATTGGTCGGCACCACATCAGCGAAAAGGACAACCCCCCTTCTATCCATTCGCACGTAAGTGTATCACCACCAAAATCTGAGACCTCGCCTCCAAGTGTAATGGTACTATAAATCTCATATACCCCACCGCCCGTTGGAGCTGCGTGTGGCGCTGAGTTTTCAATTGTCAAACTCATATTGTCTGACGATGTTACTTGCCCATCCGCAACTTCAAGAGTAAGAGTGTGTTGACCAATAAAAAATGGTGAAATGGAACTCAAAACAAGGAATGCCTCCCCATTAATTCCAACCGCATTCCATGTAGATAGTTCATTTTCTCCTTCTAACCACCTGTACTCAAATGAATAATTATTAGATTCAAGTGCAGAACCTTCAATGATCACAAGTTTTTGATCTTCGCTGGAAGTAATGATGTCTTCCCCTGAATTAGCTATAAATACTTCCTCTAATCTGAATACAAAATTAATAACATTAACATCCAATGTATTTTCTGAAGTGAACGTCAGTAAATCCTCAGTAGCATCTATTGAGTATGTAGTATCCTTACAGACGTTAACACCTATGGAGATGCCGTTTACACCACCTTTACCAGCAGCAATAGCAGCAGCACGAACCTCTCCACCATGAGCCATAATAAAGGTATAGGGGATGGCTCTGTGGCATACCATGTACCTACTTTACCATCTATATGCCTGTCATATTGATCTTTCGTGTCTATCGTAACACCTATCAACTCGAAAACACAGTTGATAGCATTAACACCCGGAGTGGATTCGGAGGTAAGAACCGGAGCAATTCCCGTGATGTCTACCGTATACGTGGTGTCCTTCCATATCACAATGCCCGTTCTAATGCCATTTACGCCACCCCGTCCGTATGCACTCGCGGCATCCCATATGTCTCCGCCATTTGCAATGGTAAAGGTATATGATGATTGCTCTGCGACATAATACGTTCCAACTTTGCAAGCAATATGTTTTCCATACTGGTTTAAAGTATCCATAGTTACTGTTATTTGTTCTGCTTCCTGTGCTTGAGCACGGGTAGCAATAAAGGTAACTCCCAATAATGGAATTATCCAGAATAAAACAATTAGAAGCCCTATGTTTACAGAAATGTTGGGTTTCGTTCCTCAAACCAAACTACCGCATGCCTTGGGACATCCCCCGGCCCCTCTTTTTAGAGGGGAGAGCAAAAACCATTTCTATCGGTAGGGCAAGCGTCCCCGCTTGTCATTACGATGTCAACCGGGGACGGTTGACCTACCACAGGGGACTGCGTCGTGAGCACAGTCGAACGATCGGTACTACTTAAAACAAAAAAGCCTTACTGCAAAGATGTTCGTTGAACACTTCTTCGGCAGTAAGGCTATCTTTTTTACCGCTATTCCCTTGTATGACTAAAGGATTTTCACTGTCATCACCGCATACTTTCCCTGTAAGCTGAAAAGACCCTGTTACTTTGCGTCCCCTGATCACTCAGGGTTTGTCTTTGTCGCATAGACATAATTCCTGACACTAAAATATTTAGCAATACTAAAATTCGCGGCGCTATACCAAACGCAATCACGCATTGTCAAGATAAATACCTGCAAATATTTTCCTGATTGTTTATTGATATTTATCGTATTACCTTGTAAAATCTTTTCTTTTTAACAAGGTTTTTTACAACCCCCTTCGCCCCCTTTTCGTTCGACAGAGCTCACGATGAGGTCTAAGGGAGATTTTTAAAGTCCCCCCTAGTTAAAAGGGAGACATTCAGGCGGTTATTGCCCTTTTTTTAAGGAAAATTCGGATGCAGCTTTGCTGCGTTACGTCATGAGATAAAAACCTCTTTTCAATGTTTGTAAAGATATTTCCTTAAGCAAAAGAAGTACGTTGTTGTAACCCGGGACTTCAGCTACTGCTTAGCGCAACCGGGGCGGTTGCGCTACCGGTTTAAATCCTTTACATTAAATCAGGCATGGACAAACAAGTTTATCGTTTTATTGAGCGCTCACGACGAAGTCCATGCCACCCTTTAGTTTTGAAATTCCTTGCATAGATGTAGAGTGAAGTGGCACTTCGCTCTACAGGCCCTGATGGTTTAGTCACGTATTCTATGTAAACCCTTAATTGTGAATTGAGATACCATGGTAAATGAGAAAAAACATCTTCTCGTCATTGGCGGTGTGGCCGCCGGGATGAAGGCGGCGGCAAAGGCACGTCGTGAGTCGCCTGCTATGAAGATTACCGTTGTAACCGATGAACCATACATTTCCTACGCGGGTTGCGGCATGCCTTATTTTATCGGGGACATCATCAAGGATTCGAAAAAACTCATCCTCCGGGAACCGATATATTTTAAAAACATGCATAACATTGATGTTCTTACCCGGCATCAGGCAATGGCCATCGATACGAAGTCCAGACAGGTTAAAGTCAGGGATCTTGAGAAAAATAAAGACCTTTCATTTCACTACGACAAGCTTATCATCGCCACGGGGGCACAACCCATTGTGCCTCCCTTGCCAGGGATTTCTTTGGGAAATATCTTTACCCTGAGAACCGTTAAAGACGCCTTAAAGATAAGGGCATGTGTGGATAGCGGAATGGTTAAAAATGCCGTGATTGTGGGCGGCGGGCTTATTGGCCTGGAAATGGCGGAAAATCTGATTCTGAGAGGTATCAAGGTTACCGTTGTTGAACTCCTTGATCAGATACTCCCACCTCTGGACAAAGGTATGGCACTGCTCGTCCAGAAACACGTGATGGAAAAGGGTGTCGAGGTTGTCGCATCGGATGGCGTTAAATCCTTTGAGGGAAACAGCAGTGGCGCTGTGACAACAGTAATTACAGGTAAACGACAACTACCGGCAGATATGGTTATCCTCTCCATTGGCATTAAACCCAATACCAACCTGGCACAGGAAGCTGGTATTGAGATTGGTACCACACGGGCCATAAAGGTTAATGAACGGATGGAGACAAATATCCCCGATGTATACGCCGTTGGTGATTGTGCCGAGAGCATCCATTTAGTAACAGGAAAACCTGCGTGGATTGCCTTGGGCTCTACGGCAGCCAAGATGGGCCGTGTTGCAGCTATTAACGCCACGGGCGGCTCTGATTCCTTTAAGGGTGTTTTGGGCACGTTAATCGTAAAGGTATTTGAATTACATGTGGGAAAGGTAGGTCTTTCCGAACGGGAGGCCGTGAAAGAAGGTTTTCAGATTGCATCTGCTCTTGTCCCGGCGGGAGATAAGGCCCATTACTATCCTG
>JAUPKS010000144.1 GCA_030837315.1 Planctomycetota bacterium | reverse complement strand
CAATGGTTAAAGCGGCTAGTAAGTTTAGTGCAAGGTGGGGAGTATGTGTTCAGTTGGCGTATTATCCTCCCTATCACAGCAAATATAATCCGATAGAAAGAGTGTTTGGTGTATTGGAAAATATGAAATACTTCTCCAAACCCTCACGTGCTTCACAAAAACCAGTCTATTATATCCCCGGTATGGGGTGGTTTATGATGAGTTTGATGAGATAAGAAGAGGTAAATATTAGCAAAAGGAGAAAGCATCCTTTGGAGAGGAAAGTAATGAAAAAGCCATTCGGTCCTCCTCCAAAGGAGTACAATTACCGTTGTTCAGTATGTGGAACTGAGCTTTTGGTCAACGAAGCAATCATTGATGCAGGAATTGGGTTGTCAAAATTTAATAAGGAATATTACGAAGGGTACATGCCAAAGGTCGGATGTCCAGGGTGTAATAACTATACCATGGAGTGTATTGAGTGAAAGTCCGCCGAAGGCGTTAAGTTTTTTTAACCGAGTGCCTTATTGCTGCGCTTCCCTGCGATCGTTCTGTATGTATTGCAGGTTTTGTTGTGGCTGTTCGATCGGGGTGATATCAATCTCTTTTTGTGTTCTTGCGTGTTTCTTCTCAATGTTCAACAGTTCTAGAACCTGATCTCCATCCAGCACTTCCTCCTCTTCTAGTTTTTTGGCCAACAGATACAGCTTATCCTTATTGTCGTTGAGCAAATCTTTGACTCTTTCAAAACTACCCATGATAACATGAGTGACCTCTTCATCGATAATAACGGCGGTTTTTTCGCTGTACTCTTTTTCTTGAACAAGGTCATGTCCAAGGAAGATATTTCCCGATTGCCTTCCGAAAGTCTGAGGTCCCAATTTCTTGCTCATACCAAAACGGCACACATAATTTCGAGCTAATTGTGAACACTTTTCCAGATCATTTTGAGCTCCGGTTGATATTGTGTGGAGTGCGAATTCTTCTGCGGCACGCCCCCCCAGAAGTACGCATAGGGTATCGAGGATTTCAGGTTCGGTGGTTAAGTATTTATCTTCCAACGGTAGTTGCATGGTGTAACCCAATGCAGCAGTCCCCCGTGGAATAATAGAAACTTTGTGTACTGGGTCAGTGTTGGGGAGTAGTGCTGCTATCAGGGTATGGCCTGCCTCATGAATTGCAACGGCCTTTTTTTCACTATCGCTCATAATTCTGCTCTTTCGTTCAGGGCCGGCAAGCACTCTATCTATGGAAGACTCTAATTCTATCATGCCTACAGAACTCTTATTATATCGCGCTGCAAGGAGCGCCGCTTCGTTGATAACATTTGCCAGATCAGCTCCCGAAAAGCCTGCGGTACGTTTTGCGATGACCTTTAAGCTGACATCGGAATCTATCTTTACATTTTTGGCGTGAACTGACAAAACTGCCTCGCGTCCGATAAGATCTGGTCTGTCAACGCTTATTTGGCGATCGAATCGTCCTGGGCGGAGCAATGCACTGTCCAGCACGTCTGGTCTGTTGGTAGCGGCAATGATAATTACCCCTTTCTGTGAATTGAAACCATCCATTTCTGCGAGGAGTTGGTTGAGTGTCTGTTCGCGTTCATCGTGGCCGCCGCCAAGTCCTGTGCCGCGTTGTCTGCCAACACTGTCAATCTCATCGATAAATACAATACACGGGGCCTTTGCTTTTGCCTGCTCAAACATATCGCGTACCCGGGCGGCGCCCATTCCAACAAACATTTCAACAAAGTCAGAACCACTTATTGAAAAGAATGGCACACCAGCTTCACCAGCAACTGCACGTGCAAGGAGCGTTTTGCCTGTCCCTGGCGGACCTATCAGAAGCACGCCCTTGGGAATTTTACCACCCAGTTTTTGGAATCGTTCCGGGTAAGAAAGAAAGTCTATAATTTCTTTTAATTCTTCCTTTGCCTCATCACATCCCGCAACATCTACAAACGTTGTTTTCTGTGAACCATTATCCGAATATAGTTTGATTTTTGCCTTTCCGAAGGACATAAAAGGTGAACCCATTCCGCCAACCTTTTTAAACAGAAAAAACCATCCAATGGCCATGACCCCAAATGGGAAGACCCACCACATCAAAATGTTCTTTAAAAAGCTATTTTCTGCTGCGCCTTTGAATCTGACCTTTTGTGATTCAAGTTCGTTGACGAGTTCTGCATCCTGGATGGGTACAGTAACAAAAGCAATTTTTTCTTCTTTGTTGCCTTCGGGAGATAATTTTTTGTAATGGCCGCGAATAAAGTTGGCTCCCACAGTGCATTCTGATATGTAGCCACTCTTAAGATATAATCTAAACTGGCTGTAAGAGATTTCTTCAGCCTTAGGAGATAGAAATATTTGTGCTATATACATGACGGCTAGGAAGAGGAGGATATATCCGATGGAGAATCTTGACTTCTTTGTTTTGAGTTTTTTGTCCATGTAATTAGGTTAAAAAAAATTAAAAATGTAATAGAGAGGAATATTTACGGTTGAATTTACCAAAATAAAACAAGCCGGATTATATTAGAAAATAGGACTAATGTCAAAATATTTCAAGAGAGATTTCAGTTGATAATAGATAAAAAGACACTATAATGAGGAAATGTCGGGGTGTAGCGCAGCTTGGCTAGCGCGCTTGAATGGGGTTCAAGAGGTCGTGGGTTCAAATCCCGCCACCCCGACCACTAAATTCAATGGTTTCTGATGTTAACCATTGCTCGCCTCTCTCAAATTGTATAGTTTTTGTATAGTTGTTTCTTCTGATAAAATCTTATCCAGCGTAGCAACAGCCTCTAATTTATGACTTGGTGCAAGGTGAGAATTCCTTAAAGTCATCTTAAAGTTCTTATGACACAAGAGTTTTTTTTACGGTAGTTAGTGTCTGAACGAAAACGCACTTTTTGTAAAAGTGCGAGGGCGATTTTCTCCTTACCAAGAGATTATTTTAAAATTTGAGATTGGGTTTTTGCTAAAATACGGTTCTTTTACCCGTTTCCTTTGATTTCTTCTTTATTTTAACCTTGTCTGGGCGCACCTTCCGCCCGGCAGACTGATTTTCTTCGTGATTTCTATTTGCTTAGGCGGCTTTTCGCGACTTTCGCACTGCTTCCGTGCCTTCTCCTGAAGCACGTTCCCCAGCTTGTGCAAATTCACAGCGAACACGCCCAACGCACAATATCTTTT
>JAUPKS010000143.1 GCA_030837315.1 Planctomycetota bacterium | reverse complement strand
TCTCTCAACTATGAATCAGACCGCCTTGCCATTGTCATTGAAATGGTTTTTGCGGAGGATGGATCACCTCAGAGTTCTGATCTTTATGGGGCGACGGTGCGTAATCGTGCAAAGCTTGCCTACAACAGCGTTGCCGGCTGGCTGGAGGGTAATGAGCCGATGCCAAAAGGGATCGGTGCGGTCGGCGGTCTCGAAGAGAACCTTCGGCTCCAGGACCGCGTGGCCCAGAAACTGAAAGCGCTCCGATACTTGCACGGTGCGCTTGATCTCGAAATAATAGAAGCACGTCCGGTCTTTGACGGAGATCAGCTAAAGGACTTGGAAACCGAAAAAAAGAACAGGGCGAAAGACATTATTGAGGATTTCATGATTGCTGCCAACGGCATTACCGCACGATACCTCGCGACCAGAAAGCTTCCGTCGCTGCGGCGCATAGTCCGCATACCCAAACGCTGGGATCGGATCATGGAGATTGCTGCAGAGTGGGGATCAACGTTGCCCAAGGAACCCGACTCAAAGGCGTTGAATCAATTCCTGTTATCGGCGAAAGCATCGGATCCGCTACGTTTTCCTGACCTCTCTCTTATCGTTGTCAAGCTCATGGGCGCGGGTGAATACGTGGTTGAACTTCCGGGAGGCAGTGTCGCCGGGCACTTCGGTCTTGCGGTCAATGACTATGCTCACTCTACCGCCCCGAACCGCCGATACCCCGATCTGATTACTCAACGGTTACTGAAAGCAGCAATGGCGGGACGTTCCCTACCCTATAAGATCGACGAATTGGAAGCGCTCGCAAAGCACTGCACCAAAGAGGAAGACGCAGCGAAAAAAGTTGAACGACAGGTTAAAAAATCCGCAGCAGCAATGCTGCTTGAATCAAGGATCGGTGAGCATTTCGATGCCATCGTCACCGGCGCGTCTGACAAAGGCACGTGGGTTCGCCTTCTGCATCCGCCCATTGAAGGAAGGCTGGAGAGCGGTTTTGAAGGCATGGACGTCGGCCAGGGGCTCCGCGTGCAGCTGGCCCGCACGGATGTAGAGCGCGGATATATCGACTTCAAGAGAGTGGTGTAGGGAGATGCGGTTTCACCCAAGAAGAACCGATGCCTCAAACATCACACATTGAAAGCCACTTCAGGTCGTTTTAACCGTAGGACTTCTCGATCACGAGGTAAATTGTTTTATCGGCTAGTTCAACAAGCTGTGACTGTTGCACGTGTAAAGGACACCAAAATTAGATGGCCACACGAGATGTAGCACAACCTCAGTCAACGGGAAAGCCCCTTTTCTTTGAAAGTGCCTAAAGTGTTATGTAAATAGGGTTTTGCAATATTAGTTATTGACTTCTCTCAGCAAATCCCCGTAAACTTTATTGAGGGTGATAAAGAGCAAGATTAAGGAACTTGCCCCAATTGCCAGCGGCCACGATCCTAAATGTCGATTAACTTTAGCATACATTTTATCTGTGTGTTGTAATCTGAACCTGTGTGAAGATACTCACCGCGATTGTCAGTATTTCCTATGAATGAAAGGTTGGTACATGGAATTTAAAGATTATTATCAGATCCTTGGTGTTGCCGATACCGCTCCACAGGATGAGATTAAGCGAGCCTACCGGCAACTTGCTCGCAAGTATCACCCCGATGTCAGTAAAGAACCCAGGGCGGAAGTGCGTTTTAAAGAAGTTACAGAAGCTTATGAGGCGCTGCATGACAAAGAAAAGCGTGTTGCCTATGACCATCTTCGACAGTCAGGTTATCGTCAAGGCGATGAGTTCAAACCACCACCGGATTGGCAAGCGCAAGAGGGATTTCGTGACAGGGGTTTTTCAGCTGAAGATAGGGCAGATTTTAGTGATTTTTTCAGTAGTATTTTTGGCGGTGGCTTTAAAACGGGAACGAGTCGTCGCAGGCAAAATTTCTACGGTTCTGATAATCCTGCCGCGGCAGATACTTATGCCGAAATCACCTTGCCATTAGTGGATGCTTACCAGGGAGGAGAGAAGCGTATTGTCTACCAGAGCCCTGAAGTTCAGGATAATGGCCAGGTCATTATGAAAAAGCATACCATAGATGTTTCTATTCCGGCAGGGGTTGTTGATGGACAGCATTTGCGCTTGAAAGGATTAGGTGCAGAACGTGGCTTTTCTGGGGAAAAGGGCCATCTTTATTTAGAGATTCATATTGCTCCCCACCCGTTGTATGTCCTCGACGGCAAAAACGTTACCAGGAAACTGCCGGTTACTCCATGGGAGGCAGCACTTGGCGCAACAATAGACACTACAACGCTGGGCGGTAAAGTTAAACTCACCATTCCACCAGGCAGCCAGAGCGGTACAAAACTTCGCCTGAAAGGACGGGGTATGCCTGGTAATCCCGCGGGCGACCAATTTGTTATTCTTCAATTGGTAAATCCGATCACACTGGATCAGGCGACTGAGAAGCTGTATCACCAACTGGCAGAAGTCTCTCATTTTAACCCTAGAGTGTTACTGGAGGAAGCCTCATGAGTAATCCTGTTACTAAAGAAGTAGAGCCGGTAAGCCACTACAGTATCGTTCAGGTTTGTACTGTTAGTGCGGTAGAAAAATCCTTTGTCGTCGAGCTAGTACAGCATGGGGTTGTTGATCCTGAGGGTAATAATAAAGAGCCTGATCAATGGTGTTTCACCCAGACGCAAGCTTCTTTGTGTAAACGGGCTGCAAATCTCTACTATGATTTGCAGGTCAATATCCCGGGGATTGGCTTGGCGCTACAATTGTTGGATGAACTAGAGCAGCTTAGAGCCAAAGTCAAACTACTCGAACACCCGCTAAAATAACCCCTGTGTTTGTCCTGGATTATTTACCCTGTAGCGATCTGAAGCAGATATTCACCCCGGATGAAAAATAATAAAAAGCGCGGTTAAACCTTAATTTTGTTTGGTTTTTCGTCGCTCGTGAAGTTTTTTCTTGTGACTATTCGTATGTTCCGGTTCGCCAACACCTCTAGAAGCTTTATTTTTAATGCCTCTAACAATCTACGAGATTGCTCTCGCGATTGTGGAATCTTCAGGTAAGTTGCTTTCCGACCTTTGACCTTCACTTCCATCGAACAAAAGGTGGCCAATTGTTCGAGTCATCCTTCTGCCGTCAGGTCAAAATCCGCCCACGCCTTGAGCAACATTCTGATAAGCATGTACTCAAGCATTACCACAAGCACATGTCGTCGGGTACGCCCCTCTTTTCTTACATACACAGGACGCACCGCCGGATTTACCGTCTTACAATCCCGAAATGCCCTCTCCACCACTGATAAATCCCTGAAGCCATCTGGAGGGTGTCACACCAAAAAATGAGTAATAAAATAATGCAGATAAAGAAACATTTATTATTTAAGATGTGAACCTTTGACTTCCTATCGGCAATTTCTTTACAAAATCTTCTTCGCCAGGAAGGCCCTGTCCCCTAATCTCTTTCCAGATTGACCCACTTCCGAATATAGCCCGTTTCCTATGCTACCCTTAATTCCCCTGTTTATTCTCGCAGACACCGCTTTGCTAACTTCCTGCTACTGCGTACCCCGGTTGCGTACCCACAAAAAAGCACACTCAAGAGTAACTTCTGATGATACGTGCGTTGGCCTAAAAAAGAATATTTCGCCTCTGTCGCTTCGGTATCTAACGAGAATACGACCTCTTTGACTACTCTGCACAGATGGTCTTTGGGGAGTGCCGTCTCGACATAATCTAAAAACGCTTCAGGGGTAAATCCCATCAGGGGTTTCTGAAATTCATGAAACGGCTTAAATTTAGCCATATGATTGATTCTCCTTGGTTGTATCTCTTCTGGTAAGATAAAGAGTGATACGGCAGGTTTGCCCGGTAAAATGGGTGACTCAATGAAAAGGTTTAACTGCTTAGCATGGTTTTGCTGTGAAGATTTCATTGAGTTTTATTATATCACTCAATTTCACCATCGAAACCATATTACCCTATTTTTTATGGCTAAATGAAGAAACCCGGTATACTGCATTCTCGGACAACCTGTAAAGACCTGACCCCAAAAGGTGCCGGGGGCGTATGGTTTGTAGAGTCAAAACCTGCTTGACAAAAGATATGTACGACTATACTATGGAGTGTAACATTTATCAAAGTATGACTATTTAGTGAGGTATAACTTATGGAATACATACTGAAGGTTTCACCGAAGGGACAGGTTACATTTCCGAAAAAATTGAGAGATGCCCTTGAGGTGAAAGACCTGATAGAGGTTGAAATCAAGGACAGGAAAGCGATTGTTAGAAAACCCGAGCCTGTAACAGACGACCTTGCGGGCTGCTTTAAAAAATATACCCTTAAAAAGAAATTTACGGCGGATGAAGACTTAGAGAAAGCCGTTGAGATTACTGCCCATGAAATTGCCAAAAAAGATAATTGACGCCAACGTAATATTGAGGTTTTTCCTTGAAGATGATGAAGAGAAATTCCAGAGGTCAAAGGAGTTTTTCAGGAAACTTGAATTCGGGGAAGATGACGCCCTTTTGACAGAGATCGTCTTCGCCGAAGTCATCTGGGTCTTACAGAAAGTCTATAGCATTCCGCGGAAAGAGATCAGCCCGATATTCCTGAAATTACTAAATTATAATGGCTTAAAAACCGTTTTCAGTAAAGAAATCTTTTCAGAGAGCCTGAAATTGTACGCCGTTCACACCGTAGACATTCAGGATATTTTTCTGGCGGTTTTGGCAAGAGTGAAGGACAGCAAGATCATTTCCTTTGATAAGGCGGATTTCAAGAAATTGAAGGCTGATTTCGCGGAGCCTTAATATTGATGCCTGAGCTTGACGATAAAACAATCAATCGTTGGAAGAAAGTCAGGGTTTTTATCTCCTCTACCTTCTGCGATATGCATACGGAGCGGGATTATCTTCGCAAAACACAAGCGATAGAACAATTAACAGGGGATAGCATCAGTAATCTGTCGGCATTATACTGGAGTTTTTTGCTTGCCGCTAGTCTTTTAATGAATGATTACTACATCAGAAGTCCATATGGTAATAGACAATGGAGAGGTTATTGAGGATTATCCGGAAGATGTCAGAGGTCACAGTTGTTTGGTTCTGGGATGTGGAGAAGATAACCGTCCAGTTCATGTTGTGTGTTCTCCAAAAGAAGATTATCTTGCGATAATAACAGCATATCTTCCCGATGGAGAACAATGGGAAGATAATTATAAAAAGAGGAAGAAGATATGAAATGTATTTACTGTAAAGGGGAGATGGTTAGAAAAACTGCGCCTTTTCATATTGACAGAAAAGGGTATCACTTGTTGTTTGATGCTATTCCGGCGTGGGTATGTGGCCAGTGCGGAGAAGCTTATTTTGAAGAAGCTGAAGTCGATGCCATCCAGGAAGTCCTGCGGAAAATAGACAAAGAGACCGAGAAATTAGCCGTTGCAAACTAAGTAAAAAAGCAGGCTATCGGCTGTAGCTTTAAAGATATGTGGTTCTGAATCCTGTCAGGTCAAAGATTGTAGAAAGCCCTGATGAATGGAAGTGGCTGATTTTCATGGACTGCATTATTCAACCATAAGCAGATTGTTAAAAAAGAATAAAAACCTGACCACGTTTTTGTCTGCAAAATAGCAAAATTGCCTTTTGTTGTCAATAAATTAATCACTAATCAAGGTGTGACCCTTGGAC
>JAUPKS010000142.1 GCA_030837315.1 Planctomycetota bacterium | reverse complement strand
ACCATGAATATAGGTACCTATTACATTACCACTGGCAGAAACACAGCCGTCCAGGATATCTACCATTTTCCCTGCCCGTTCTGTAATCCTTGCAAATGGCCTGATAGAATTATGGCCGTTGTGCGTTGTCTCTCCCATGTGGATTTCATAGCCTGCGAGTTCATTATCTACAGGAAACAAATGCCCGTGTTCGAGCATACGCGCCTTTACCTGATAGGTCTGTTTTTCTCTGGAAAAGGTAGTGACTATATCTAATAAACCTAAACCATGAATACCATCGTTTGGTGATTCTGCATGATCGGGATCGTTAATCTGCCTTCCTAACATCTGATATCCCCCACAAATACCGATTATCATCATCCCATGTCTTGAAAGCTTTAAAATCTCTTTAGAAATATCTCTTTCTCCCAAAAAGATTAAATCCCCTATAGTATTTTTTGTACCCGGGATAATAAGCAAGTCCGGGTTACCAATATTTTCAGCCTTATCTACAAATCTCACACTCACGTCTTTTTCATGGGTAAATATATTGAAATCAGTAAAATTTGATATACGGGGTAATTTGATTACCACAATATCTAATGCCGGCTGAAAGCTAAAGGCTGAAGGCTGAAGATTAGCAGCGATTTTTGTGTCCAATCCCAACCCATTCACTTCTTGAATCTCAGAAAATTTGTTATCGCTGATATACTCAAGTGAAACGGAGTCTTCGTCATCTATGCTGAGATCATGGATGTATGGAATTACGCCTAGAACGGGTTTGTTTATACGGCTTTCAAGCATGTCCAATCCAGGCCTCAATATATCTTTGTCCCCCCGGAATTTGTTAAACACAATCCCCTTTACCCTGTTTCTCTCAGCCGATGTTAACAATTCTAACGTTCCAACAATCCATGCAAAGGCCCCGCCACGGTCAATATCAGTGACCAACAATACAGGGGCTGATGCCATCTGAGCCATGCCCATATTAACGATATCTCCATCCTTCAGATTTATCTCGGCCGGGCTGCCTGCCCCCTCAATAACAATAATATCGAACTGTTTTTTTAATGTATCATAAGCTTCTTTTATGATTGAAATGAATTCGCTCTTCCTCTGATAATACTCTTTAGCTGTCATATTCCCCACGGGTTTCCCCATGACAATGACCTGTGAACCACAGTCTCCTGTAGGTTTGAGGAGAATGGGATTCATCTCTATCATAGGCTCAATTCCTGCCGCTTCAGCCTGTGCCACCTGTGCCCGTCCCATTTCTTTTCCATCTTTCGTCACAAAGGAATTTAACGCCATATTCTGGGCTTTAAATGGTGCAACCCGATAACCGTCCTGTTTCAAAATACGACACAGGGCACATACCAGAATACTCTTGCCCACATGTGAACCCGTACCCTGTATCATGATGGATCTATTTGTCATACGAGTATGTTTTTCAATGCAGCAATAAGCCGCATATTTTCGTCCCTTGTCCTCACCGCTACTCGAAAATACTTATCGTTGAGCCCTATAAAATTTGAACAATCACGAATAGCAATGCCATCCTCTAACAGGTGCTCACGTAACAACAAAGAAGTCATATTGTTTACATCTATTTTGATAAAGATATAATTAGCCGTTGGTTCGTAAGGCAAAAGCCCCCGGATATTGGATAGTTCGTTAAACAAAAACAATCGTTCTTCAAACATAAACTTCCTGCTTCTGGAAATGAACTCTTCGTCTTCCAGAGCAACCATCGCAGCATACTGAGCGAAGGTATTCACAGACCAAGGCTCTTTGTACTCCATAAATTTTTTTGCTAAATCTGCATGAGCAACAAGGTACCCTGCCCTTAAACCGGGAAAACCATAAAATTTTGTAAGCGACCTGACCACAATCAGATTACGTATTGCCCCCGCATCATGTATAACACTGTGTCTTTCCGGCTCATCAACAAAATCCATAAAAGCCTCATCCACAACAAACGTTACATCCGGGTGCTGTCTTACCATAGTGAGGATTACGGCCTTTTCAACTAACTGTCCCGTTGGATTATTAGGATTACAGAGAAAAACCATCTCTGTTTTCTTATCCTGAAAATGGTCTTTATCATATTCAAAGCAAAAACCGGCTTTTTCCTTTAGTACCGTATGAAATACTTCTGTGTGGCTGTTTTTCAGCGCCTCGGCAAATTCACTAAAGGTGGGCTGAAAAACTATCCCTTTTTTTGGCCTTAGTGCACGGGGGATTAAATAAAATAACTCTGTGGAACCATTCCCAACAATGATTTCATCATCCGAACGTCCAATCTTCCGGGAAATACATTTTCTTAGGCCGGCACAATCAATATCGGGATAATGCACGATATCATCGAAATTTTCACATACAATGTTTCTAATTTTTTCGGGGTATCCCAGGGGATTAATACTTGCGCTAAAATCGAGGGTGCCCATTCTTCCACTCCCGCTGTTAACACTATGGGACAAGTGATCTGTACTATGCTTTATATTTCCGCCGTGACCTTTAAACATACGCTCCCTTGTGCTGACTCGTCAGCATGAATATTTCATACCAATTGCAGGCCCTGAATGATTATCATATTGCCTGGATATCAAAAACTTTCTTGCTTCTCCAACCGTAAGAGGCAACCTGTCCATGGGAAGATGATCTTCGTCCCTTAAAATCTGCATCAACTGTGCAATCTGGGGAAGTTCCAAACAGGCATGCCGTATTTCTTCGATATTTGAAAATACCTGTTCCGGGGTACCTGCCTTCAGGATATTGCCATGATACATAATTGCCAAACGATTCATATAAACAGGCACCAAGTCTACCGTATTGGTTGCCATAATAATGGTGATGCCGTGTTTACCGTTCAACTCTTTCAGCAGTGTCATGAGAGAAGTAACACCGACGGGATCAAGACCACAGGTAGGTTCGTCAAGGACAAGTATTTCGGGTTTCATTGCGAGCACCCCGGCAATGCAAATCCGTTTCTTTTGCCCGAAACTCAAGGCATCCACGGTCTTATTTGCGCACGCATTCATGCCCACGAGTGACAATGCATCATCAACCCTATAGGCAATCTCGTCCTTTGACAGACCCAGATTCAAAGGCCCGAATGCCACATCCTCCCACACCGATGGGGCAAACAACTGATCATTTGGGTCTTGAAATACGATGCCCACTTTTTGAAATATCTCTCTGGAGGAATATTGTTTAAAAGATTTTTGCTCTAATAGTATCTCCCCTTTCATCGGTTTTAATAAACCGTTGAGGTGTTTCAGCAGCGTCGTCTTGCCAGAACCATTGGGGCCAAGGATGGCTAAAAATTCCCCTCTCTGGATATCTAAAGAAACACCACGCAGTGCATACGTTCCATCATGATACTGGTATTGGACATTCCGGATCTGCAGAATCACCATACGTATACATTTCCCGTATAAACAAGCATGGGTGCAATAAAAACCATTCCTATGAACGATGCATAGTCTTCCTTTCTCCACGGCGACAAGTTAACCGTCAATATGCTGCCGCCGTCGTAACCTCTGACATACATTGCTTCATAGGTTCGTTCTGCCCTATCAAAGGCACGCATAATGAGCAAACCACATAAGGTTCCTGACGATTTTATCGTTTTCCCCCACGAAGCATGGCCCAGGCGTGATTTTTGGGCAGTCCACATCGTAGATACTTCATCGAAAAGCAGGAAAATATACCGATACATCAATGCCAGGAGTTCGACCATGGTGTTTGGTACGCGAAACCACTTTAGACCGGCGCACAGCCGACTTATTGTTGTGGTAAAAGAAAATGTGATTACTAATGAAATGCCCCCTAATACCTTACTGCAGGTATGAAGTCCGCTCCTCAACCCTTCTTCGCGGAATGTCATTTTGCAACCCACGATTGAAAGAGATATCCATTCCTTTTCGCCTTCATGCAGTCCTTTAATGATTAAAATTAAAATTGCAAAAGAAATTGGTATCAGCATGCTTCGAAGTATTGCGAAGAGAGGGATTCTTATAGAAAAGAGTACGATAAAAGATATCGAAAGGAAAAGCGACGGGATGAATATGTTCTTTGCCCATAAATTTATTGCAAGCAACGAAATGATGTAAAACAACTTCACCCTTACGTCAATCCTTGTTAGCCAATTATTTTGACGGGCATAAACGTCAGAAAATGTATGATGGAAGAAATCCATAGGCATCATGAACAAGTTATCGTGCTACAATGAAAAAAATTCTCTTTTTGATAAAAAACCTTCTGGTTTTTGTTCTTTCAGGGGTATATCTGTTCCTGTTTTTCTGTGAGAACGAAACCACCTATTTTTCATAAAAAAGCTTGCGTGCATTAAATCCAATAACAAACCCACCAATCACTCCTGCAAGGGTAAACACAAAAAGGAGTAAATCGCCCTGGTCGGTATTAATATAAGGGTCACGGGGAGGACGACCATATTCCGATGCATATTTACCCACAATGCTCACATCAATACCCGTCCATGCCCCTTCTTCACGTGCTTGTGTTGCGGTGATGTTGTTTTTCCCTGGCTGCCCTTCTGCAAACAATACTGGAGAGAATGATATTGATAGTATAAAAGCAAAAAAAATTTGCTGTATTCGTATTTGTGGTGGTACCTGTTCGTTTCTTTTTGTGCCCTTTGCTTCTCCGCGGTTGCTCATTATTACTCTATGTCTACATAGGTTTTGTGTCATCTTTAACCACTCCAAGATAAAATAAAATGGCCGGCCTCCGTTTATAAATGAAGACCAGCACAAATCCCACCACTGCACCCTCAACGATGCATAGTACCCCTTGTGAGGTCATCATAAACACCCCGAAAATTTCCGCTGTGGCCTTAAAGAATGACCCGCCCGTGTTTATCACAAGCAGCCCTAACTCGATTGATGTGCCCAAGTAAGTAAATATGTCAGAAACCATGCCTGCAAGAAATCCGCACCAAAACAATGGGAGTCTGCACCGCTGCGCTATTTTAAAGACAAAATAGCCTGAAAAGGAACCCAGGATGCCCATAGAAAATATATTTCCGCCGAGCGTAGTCAATCCACCATGGGCAAGAAACAAGGCCTGAATGAGTAAGGCAATGGCTGCTACTAACACGCTAACAAAAGGACCCAACAACACAGCGCTCATGCCTGTGCCACAGGGATGGGATGTAGCCATTCCATTCAAGGCAATGACCGGAATGGGAAAACAGGAGAACACAAAAACAGCCGCTCCTAACATCCCTACCAAAGGCAGATAACTTGGCATCGTTCTCTTTTTCCGTTTTACATGATACACACCAATCCCCACAAAGGGCACTGATACAGCAAACCACGTAACAACCCACCGAAATGGCAAAATCCCCTCGGTGATGTGCATAGCATATGCCGTATTCGCCGCTGCGAAAAACAGGAAAAAAGCCACCGTAAATACTGATAGTATTCTAGACAACGTATCCCCTTTACCGAAACAAAAAAAACCCATGTCTCCGGTAAGGAAGGCATGGGTTTTATGAAAACTTTAAGACCACCGATTTCACAGATGGTACAGATAAAATGCTGTGATAGTTTATCGCAGCACGAAGAACGCAGCGAATAAATTATAGGTAATTTTATTTGCTATTTTCTAAAAATCCCGGCTTTCTCTGCTGCGGGCTTACCTGTCACAACGAATTTTTCTTGCTTATCTTGCGAAATCTGAGAAATCTGTGGTTCCGTTTATACCCTTCACCTTCTTTACCATCGAAGACAACGTGAAGCAATTACAGGCAGGTCTTCTGGCTTCCGGATCATCCTACTGGTCACTCCTTCCCACCCCATTAAAACAAGGCAGTGGCATTGCGACTTTCGTTCCCGGTTACAGCGGCGGGTCCGCTCCCATCTCATTTTGATAATTAAGACATGGATTCCCTTTTAACGCCCACATTATTTGCGGGAGAATTACCTGTAATCGTTTTTATAATCCTAAAAGAGCAATTTTTTCATGTAGTGGTTGCAATTCTACTTTAAATAATAATTATTTGTCAACTAAATGTTTTTGTTATATAAAGTGCAATAAATAATTCCTCATTTTTCCTTTGATTCTCTATAACAAGAAATATAAAATACCGCGATATTATATTTATGAGATTTGAGTTTTTGGGCAATTTTCTTGATAAAAAAAGGGGTGATATACATGGCATTAAAAAGGGACATTCATACGGTTTTCATGCTGACGATAATTTCCATAGCTATTCTGGCGCCGGGTTGTGCCATGTTCAAGAAAAGACCTCTCCTGACGCCAAGAGAATCTGGAGATACCCTGGTAGAGATCACAGACCCAAAACAACTTCCTGATTTTAAGGACGATTACAGCAGGGATGCCCTGTTAACTTCGATAGACAATAGCCTTGACTATTATAAAAGGGTCAAGGCCAACCCCTATGGTTTTCGCATGACAGGGTTTTCACATGAAAATCTGGAAAATACCTTAAAATTCTTTCGTGAGGGTTTTCTCCGTTGCAATGACGCCCAGGAACTTAATGAATTTATTGTCTCAAACTTCCGGGTCTTTCAGGCCATTGGAAAAGAGTATGAAGGTCAGGTGCATTTTACCGGTTATGGAACGCCCATCTACGATGGAAGCCTTACACCGACCGGGGAGTTTCGTTACCCCCTGTACAAACTGCCATCCGACTTTAAAAAGCCGTATTATACGCGACGTGAAATTGAGGAACGCGGTCTCTTAAAAGGAAATGAAATTGCCTATCTCAGATCCAAGCTCGATGCCTATCTCATCCATGTCCAGGGCTCAGGACAAATCAGGCTCTCGTCGGGTGAAAAGGTTTATGTGGGATATGCCGCAGATTCAGGTCACAAATACAATAGTATTGGACGTATGTTGGTACTGGACGGAAAGATTCCGGAAGAAGAATTAACCCTTTCTACACTTATCAGTTATTTTGACCAGCATCCTGGTGAATTAGATTCATACCTCAGGAAGAATGACCGCTATATCTTCTTTAAAAAGGTCAATTATGCCACTCCGCACGGGTCTATTGGAGTGCCCGTCACCCCTATGAGGAGTATCGCTACAGACAAAAAGGTCTTCCCTGCGGGCGGACTAGCCTTTACCGTTATAGAGACAAAGAAGCCAAAGAAAACCGGATGGTTTAAAAAAGCCGGGTGGTCCCAGGGAAAAAGAACGGTTGAAAAATCCTTCTTTGTTCTAGACCAGGATACAGGTAGTGCAATTCAATCTCCCGCCAGAGGTGACGTGTATT
>JAUPKS010000141.1 GCA_030837315.1 Planctomycetota bacterium | reverse complement strand
GAAACGAGCAGGATATCTTTTGGAGATTTGCCCAGGTTAACGAGTGTCTTTTTGACCGCATTTAAAATACCAAAATTGCCACACCCCGGACACCACGCTATTTCATCACTACTTTTAAAATCTTTTATGTCCATGATTATCCTTCCTTTTTGACACAATCGATAAGATAATCTAAATCAAAAGGCCTGCCGTCAAATTTTAAAACGGAGCCGTCGGCCTGCAATCCCGTCTCTCTCCTTAACAATCGGGCGAGCTGGCCTCCCGCATTATTTTCTACCGTTAAAACCTTTTTGGCATCTTTTAACAACGCGATCATCTCAGAGGCAGGAAATGGCCAGACCTGTGACAGATGGATAAAACCTATTTTTCTATCATCTGCCACATCACAGACTTCTTTCATCACACCATAGGTCGAACCGAATCCGAGCAAAACAACATCGGCTCCTCCCAGTTTGTACGCGGCAGGCCTTTCTATCTCCTGCGAAATGCCCAAAAATTTCTTATAAAATCTCTTTTCGACCATCTTTCTGCCTATATCAGCATCTTCCGTAATATGGCCTTCCTCCGTATGTTCATCACTATCAGCGTAAATAACATCCTCTATCCATGAAGGTATCGCACGAGGCGATATCCCCGACTCGGTAAATTGATACCGCTTATAATTCTTTATATTTTTGGAATCGTCCTTTGATATGATGTATCTTTGTACTTTTCCTTTATCCAAATCAAACGTTTCAATATTTCTATAAGAATCAGCAAGGTGCTGGTCTGTCATTATAAAAACCGGTATCTGATATTTTTCCGCAAGATTGAATGCCTTTATCGTTACATAAAAGGCTTCTTCTATCGTACCAGGGGTATATACCGCTCTTGCAAATTCCCCGTGTCCTGCATGAAGCACAAACTCAAGGTCTGCTTGTGCAGTCCTCGTGGGGAAACCGGTTGCAGGTGCGGGTCTCTGGGCAACAACAACGACAATTGGCGTCTCTGTCATGGCAGCCAGACTCAACCCTTCTGTCATGAGGGCAAATCCACCTCCTGAGGTAGCGGTCATTGCCCGAACTCCGGTAAACGATGCGCCAATGATCATATTGACGGCAGCGATTTCATCCTCTGCCTGCTCAACGATGATATGAAATTTCTGTGCATACTGGGCTATCACATTCATGATAGTCGTAGAAGGGGACATAGGGTAGGCCGAGTAAAATTTACAACCAGCCCTTATTGCCCCCAGGGCAATTGCATCGTTTCCGTTCATGACAAGTGTACCAGCATCTTTGATTGTGCCTGCCTTTATCCGGAACTTATCTTGTTTGAAATTGTTTTTGACAAAATCGTACCCAGCTCCTGCCACCTCTTTATTCTTTCTGATAATCTCTTCGCTCTTCCCTGCAAAAGTAGCTTCCATAACGTGTTCAACAGAGCGCAATTCCACATCTATCATCCCTGCGATAATACCGCATGCGACGGAATTGATAAAAATCTCGCTGCCGCCTGTACGTATTGCAATATCGTAGAAAGGGATATCAAAAAATGCATTGCCTTCTTCAGTGATAGTAAATTTTTTCCTGTCTAAAACCAAAACACCGCCATCTGTCATACTTGATTTATGAAGAGCCACACTTGCTTTATCTAAAGCTATCGTAATATCTGATTTTTGCCGAAGAGTGTAAAGTGGTTTGTCAGAAATCCTGAGTTGAAAGAAATTGTTACCACCGCGTATCCTGGACATATAATCCTGGTTGGCAAAAATATGGAACCCGGCATTTTTGAACATCTGGCACAGAGCGGCCCCGATAGTCTGCATACCCTGGCCGGCCTCACCGGTAATTTTTATCGTAAGTTCATTTTTCATGCTACATCACCTCCTTTCCCATGGTAACTATACCTTTACACGCATCAGGTATGCAATACATTTTAACCAGCGCTTTTTTACACCACGTCACAAGAAATAACTCCTAGCTTAATGACTCTATGGCTATTCTTCTCTTTACCAAGAATGGCCGTTTGTCATTCCTGAGGAAGCAGGAATCCATACTCGGTTTTTCTTAATGCGGATGGAACTATGGCTGAGGCATTAAATGTTGATCTCTCTGAGGAAATTGCAGGTCAGATAAGTGCCAAACATCTCTTTTCTGCCAATGTAGCCGTACTGAAAACATCTGATGAGATACAAAAAAACCTACTGGACATCGTGGCTTAGGATTTCAGAATTTAAAGGATGTCTTTCCCTGTTGCTTTAAACTGATTTCTAATTGGGAGAATATCTTTGTCATCGTGGAGAAAGAGTCCCATCAATTTACGTTCCTCAATGGAGACTTGAGAATTTTCCGATATGTCTCTATCACCGGCATGTCTGCCTCTGCCCAATCAAGGGTATGAAGCGTCTCGGGAGGCATCCAGGCACACGCAACATGTTCGTGAAGCGTGATTTCACCAGAAACGATAGTGCAGATAAACGGATAAAGCGTAATTGAAAACGTTGGGTAGTGGTGAGTCACGGGGGGAAGGGGCTTTCCTACTGCCGCTTCTATTCCCAGTTCTTCGCGTAATTCGCGTTTAAGGCATTCTTCAGGCCTTTCTCCCTTATCGATCTTGCCACCCGGAAACTCCCATTTCAGCGGTAAGCTCATGGATTTACTCCTTTGCGAGCAGAAAACTTTTCCTCCGTTCTCTAGTATTGCGCAAGCGACTTG
>JAUPKS010000140.1 GCA_030837315.1 Planctomycetota bacterium | reverse complement strand
TTTTAAATTCCTAAATATAAATTTTTGTCCATGCCACACAATCTGTTATATATTTTTTCTTTATGAAAATGTGTGTCTTGGCAAAAACGTTTGACGACACAGTTTTGTGCCATGACACACTTTTTGTGATTGCCTTCGACAAATTCATCGTTGTTGGTCTCAATCCTTCCATACTTCTCGTAGTCAAAATACCAATAAAATCGAATTATTTAACATTCCAGCGCTATTTTCGCACCTTTTCCTCAATGAAAGACCCATCGTATTTGCCAGAAAGACTGAAAATTTATTTTTAGTGTTATTGGCATAAAGTTTGATAAGTGTGAGTACGTACAAAATTTAATATGTAGATAATGAAAGAGGATTTTTTTAAATAGTTGGTTAGTGCTCTCGGTAAACTTGATAACTGTTTTTGATGATGAGGGGAAAAACTATGATTATATTTTTTATTTTTTTAATAATCAGTATCCTGATTTCGGTGGTAGCGCTTGCACTCTCGTAAGATTTGTAAAAATTTTTTATGCTTTGTTGGAGGGATGCCGCATTGGAGATGTCAAAGATTGTTTATAAATTGATGGAAAATGAGCTGATGAGATTGTTGTTTTCCGGAGTGACAGACCTCACCTATGTCTACGATAAGGAAGGGAATATTTTATTTGTAAATAAGGTATTTGAAAAATTTGCGGGCCATAGGCCTGAGGAGTTTTATGGGAAACCATTCGCAACTCTTTTTGATGAGGTCAACTTCGAAAAAGCGATGGATGCCTTTGCGAGGACATTGAAAGGAGAAAGTCCGCAATATGAGCTTTATTTTAGAGACACAAAGATATTATGTGAATATAGGAATTTCCCATTACGGGATGAAAAGGGGAGCCTCGTTGGGGTAATGGGTATAGCCAGGGATATTACCGCTCGCAGACAAGATGAAGACCGGTTGAAGGTGCTTAACGAATCTTTGGAAAAAAGGGTGGTTGAACATTCATCAAAACTGGCCGAGTTGAATGAAGAGCTGATGGAAGAAACGAATGAACGCAAACGGCTGGAAAGAGAACTGAAGCAAGGCATGGCGAAACAGCAAAAATCCATGATAGAGATTATTCAAACCCTGGCGCTGACCGTTGAATCAAGGGATTCCTATTCAGCGGGTCATCTGAAACGGGTAGCTAGCCTGGCTGGTTGCATAGCTGAGGAAATGGGTCTTTCTAAAGACAGGATTGACGGAGTTCGTTTGGCTGCATTGCTTCATGATATTGGGAAGTTAACTATCCCTGTAGAGATTCTTGGTAAGTCTGTGCAGCTTGCGGAAAATGAATTTGATGTGATTAAAGATCATCCCGGCGCTGGTTATGAAATGTTGAAAGGAATAGAATTTCCATGCCCGGTTGCCCAGGTCGTGCTTCAGCATCATGAAAGGATTAACGGTTCCGGTTATCCCGGAGGTCTGTCAGGTAACGACATCCTCTTGGAGGCAAAAATTCTGGGAGTGGCTGATGTTGTTGATGCCATGACTTCTCCAAGACCTTATAGGCAGTCTTTTGCTTTGGATAAGGTATTGCATGAAATTTCACAAAACAGGGGTATCCGGTATGATTTCAGTGTGGTATATGCATGTTTAGCAGTTTTTAACGAAAAAGGATTTAAATTTGTGGAAGAGCGCTATTCAAATTCAAAATTATTCGAGGAAGTTTTGTTAAAAGTTTGATAGTGAGTTTTCTCCGAAGAATACCATAGTGTTGCGATGTGAGGGTAGACCTTCGTCGAACAAAATCTCGCAACGTCTTTTCGGAATTAAGGCAACAACCGTTTTTGAAATATGTGCAAATCAACTTTAATAGATGGGCAGATGAGGTATAGAATGTCAGTCATAATTGTTGGGGGAGATCATTTGGGCAGTATTCCAAAAGAGCTTGATAAAATTGGGGTCACTGATATTGAGCACGTGACCGGCAGGACCGGCCAAAAGATGCGTGGTAAAATTCCGGAGAAGGCGGATTTAATTATTCTTTTATGCGATTTTGTGAATCATAACCTGGCATACAAAATAAAGAAATTAGCCGGGACTCGCGGAATACCAATTATCTATGCAAAAAGATCATGGTCTTCTATCTATCAAAAAATAAAAGATAGTCGGATACCATTTATTCAATATTGATGCAATGCAATTTTTTACGGGATCATGTTATTTGGTAAATTTGTTAGAGCGCTGTGAAAGGAAATGACACAAATGGCAAAAAACATATTTTTTGTATGTCCAAACTGTGGTAACGTTAGGAAATTTAAGATATTTACGAGTAACTTTCAAGTTGTTGAACAATCTCCTGAAACAGGCGTGCGTATAGGCGAAAGCGGTATTTTACCAAGTTTACGACAGAACGACACCTATGTTGAATGCCAGTTATGTTTGAAAAAATCAGACTACGACATGGTAGTAGCTATCGGCAAAAAATATGTGGAAGAGTCTCAAAACGTCGAAAGATATAATTCATCATACAATTCAGGGTATGTGCATCCCTAGATTCCAGCCTTAACTCCTCCTCTCCTGCTTTAATGCAGGGTAAATTGTCATTGACATTAATTTTATAACCTTGTAAAATGCCTATCGCTTAACAGATGCTTGCATTACAAGCAGTTACAATAATAATTACAAAGTATGTAAATTTTTATGTACGTTGGTATTGACATTATAGAGATAAAACGCATTGAAAGATTATTTTCTGCCAATGAGGATTTTTTAAGAAGGATTTATACGGAAAAAGAGGTAGAGTACTGCAAACAAAAGAAGAACAAGTATCAACATTTTGCGGCTCGTTTTGCCTCAAAAGAGGCAATGTTCAAGGCGTTGGGAACGGGTTGGGTCGGCAATATGAAATGGACGGATATTGAGCTATTAAATGACGAAATGGGCAGGCCCTATTTGAATCTTTATGGAAGTGTAAAAGAAATGGCAGAAAAGAAACATATAGACAATATTTCAGTGTCATTATCTCACTGTAAGGAATATGCCATTGCTCAGGTATTATTGGTGCCAAAAAAAGAGGAATGTTCATGAAAAAGCTTGTGCTTATTAACCCTCATCCGATTGGAAATGTCGGAGAGGAGAACGTCTCTGTGTTAAATCAAATGCCGGTGAATCTAGGCTATCTGAAGGTATTAACCCCAAAACACTGGCAGGTTGATATCATAGACGAAACACAGGAGCTTGCAGTTGACGAAAACATCGGGGATATTACCTTTGGTGGAGCCGACCTGGTTGGCATTACATCGGTAAGTTATCAGGCTCATCGGGCTTATCAGATAGCTACTGCATGCAGGAAACGGGGGATACCGGTGATTATGGGCGGTATTCACGCAACGAGTTATCCGGAAGAGGCTGCAAAGTATGTTGATTGCGTTGTGACCAGAGAAGCCGTAACGACCTGGGAAAAGATTATTGGCGATTTCGAAAAAGGTTGTCTTCAAAAAAGATACGATGGTGTACTGACACCCATGGAGTTGTATCAGGGTTTACGACCTGATAGAAAATATTTGAAGGATAAATATAAATATCGGTATTCGGGCATTATAACTACCGCCGGATGTCCCTTTAGCTGTGAGTTCTGCTCTGTGCCCCAGTTCCAGGGCAGAAAATATCGTGAAAGACCTATAGAAGACGTCCTTGATGAATTCGAATCCATTAAGGGACAATATCGCGGTTTGATACTCACGGATGAGAATTTTTACGGACACAGTAAAAAGTCCAATGAGCGTGTCCGGGATCTTTTTAAGGGTATGGTGGAAAGAGGTATTTATCAAAATTGGTTTGGATTTACCTCCCTCAATATTTATCAAGACGATGAAACCCTCGAATATATGAGGAAGAGCGGGTGTGTCGGGATGTTGATTGGGATTGAATCCATCAACGAAGAAGCCTTGAAAACAATGAACAAGAACGTAAATTTGCGTATCTCCATTGAAAATTACTTTGAGGCGATAGCCAATATACGCAAACACGGTCTTGCCGTGTGGGGGACAATGGTCTTTGGAAATGACGCCGATACCCCTGAGACCTTTAAGCAAGTTGCCGATTTTGTCCTGGATTCCCACGTCGACATTATGACCTGCGGTATTTTGTGCCCATTTATTAATACGCCGCTTTACCACCGGCTGAACGGTGACGGAAGACTTTTCAGGACAAACTTTCCGGAGGATTGGAAGTATTACACATCTCATCATCTCACCTATGTCCTGAAAAACATGTCCCTTCAGGAACTCATTGATGGATTTCAATATTTGTATGACAGGATTTATGCTACGGAGGTGCTGCGTCAGAGATTCCAGAATGCAAAAGAGGTGCTGAAAGAGAATATGAATGCCGCCATGTTTGCCTTCAGGGTTAATTTGGATTGGCAATCCGTTTACCAGCACCTGATCCAAAATTTAAAAGAATTGCAGACCTCGGGGTTCTATGACGAGGCTTTAAAACGATTTAATCAATCGAAAAGAGCTGGGAAAAAGGTGGAGTTGACACCGATTGAGGTATCATCCTGAGTTCTGAATAAGTCCCTTATGAATAGTATTTCATAGCAAAACATAAGGGCCGTCGTATTTATTAATTATTATAGGTCAACTTATTCGCATGAAGTGAGTGAATAGTTGACCTCTATTATTTAAAGAGTGAACACTATGGCTAAGGTTGTAATTACAGGGTTAGGATTGGTTACACCCATCGGGACTGGCGTAAAGCAAAGCTGGGAATCGTTCATCCAGGGTAGGAACGGGGCCAATGAGATGAAGTCCTTTGATACCTCAAAATACAAGGTACATCGTTCATGCGAGGTAAAGGATTTTCACTTAGATGTTGAATTAGAGAATCAGATCAAGGAAAATACCATCCATAAATATGTCTACTACGCAGCCAGAGAGGCACTCCAGGAAAGTGGTTTGTTACATGACAAGAAATTCGATCGGGAGCGCTTTGGTATTGCCATCGGGACGTTAGCTGCTGAGCTGACGCCTTTTGAAAGGCTTTTGCGATTAGACACCACAAAAAAAGATAATGGTTTTGATAAAATCGTTGCCGCAGTTTACCCACCAAATTCGATTACGAATATCCTTGCTCATTGTTTTGATTTTGAAGGTCCGGCCATGATCTCGCTGAATGCCTGCTCATCGGGTAATCACGCCATAGCCTGGGCTTATGACCGCCTTGTGGATAATAAGGTTGATGTGGTAATGGTTGGCGGCGGTGACATGATCCCTCAAACGGAATTTACCCATTTTCATAACCTCAAGGCGCTGGCGCCGGAACGCTGCCAGCCTTTCGATAAAAACCGTCAGGGGCTTATGATTGGGGAAGGGGCCGGGATACTGATTATGGAGCGTTATGAATTTGCTAAAAATCGTGGTGCAACAATTATTGCAGAGATGGCGGGCTATGGTTTGAGTTGTGACGGATTTCACATGACGGCGCCTCATCCCGAGGGTGATGGAGCGGTAAAGTGCATGAGCGATGCGTTAAAAATGGCAAGGCTTTCTCCCGTAGAAATTGGTTACATTAATGCACATGGTACGGGTACGCCTCACAACGATAGGACAGAAACGATAGCCATTAAACGGATATTTAATGATTACGCATATAAAATTCCCTGCAGTTCTACCAAATCGATGATTGGTCATCTCATGGGTGCTGCGAGCGCCGTAGAATCGGTTGTTTGCTGCCTGGTACTCAGACATGGAATAGCTCCCCCGACGATTAATTATGAAACACCCGACCCTGAATGTGACCTCGATTATGTACCCAATGCGGCACGTGAGTTAAAGGTGGATCACGTATTAAATAATTCCTTTGCCTTCGGCGGTAATAATGCTACAACGATATTTACTAGGGTGGGTTAAGCCTGTCCTGAGTGTACGAAGGGCGAAGCGGACTGCTTGTTCCCAAACTCCTGTTTGGGAACACCATTGCAGAGAAACTGAGTTTCTCGTCCATTACATTCCCAAGCAGGAGTTTGGGAGCGAGCAGTTGAAAGTCAAATTTCAAAAAGCTAAAGTGTAGCAAAACGTATGAAAAAAAGAGTTGTTGTTACCGGTTTGGGTGTTGTGTCTCCCCTTGGCTGCGGTAAAGAGACCTTCTGGAACAACCTCATTGAGGGAAAGTCCGGTATTGCACCCATGTCCTCTCTCGACGTATCTCCTCACAAATGCAAGCTGGGCGGCGAAGTAAGGGACCTCAAACCCGAAATATACCTTGGGAGTAAGGGTTTAAAATACCTGAACAAAGGTACACGGTTCTTAGGGTCTGCTGCTAAGATGGCGCTGGACGACGCAAAGCTCCCGCAGGACGGTTCACTGTCCGATCAGATGGGCATTATCATTGGCTCGTCTCTGGGCAATTTTTCGGAAACAACGGATTATTTCTACGAGATTATCAGGAACAATCCATCAGAGTTGTCGCCGATGCTCAGCTATGATGTCGCATTAAATTCCTCCATCAATTACGTATCGGTCATCTTCAAGATGAAGGGACTCGCACGCACCATATCTGCAGGTTTTACGTCCAGTACTGATGCCATAGGGGATGCGTCGAAGCTGATTCAAAGAGATATGGCAAAGGTAATCGTGGCAGGGGGGGTAGAGCAGATTTCCATTGATTTGTATCTCATATTTTATCTGCGCGGTCTTCTGTCTGGACTTGACGGCACAAGAGAGGCGGGTTTACCCTTTGATAAGGGACGAAATGGCTTTGTCATGTCAGAGGGCAGCTATGTGGTTATCCTTGAAGAGCTTCAGCACGCCCTAGACAGGGGTGCACATATTTATGCTGAAATAACAGGTTTTGGAAGCACGTTTGTTGGAGGTAAAAATCATCCTGCCGATATAAGGGTGCGTCGTGCTGAAAAGGCGATGCACTATGCCCTTGAAGAGTCCGGGGCAAAAAAAGAGGATGTCGATCTCATCAGTGCAAATGCAAACGGATGCAAGGTACAGGATGCATTTGAGGCGAAGGCGATCCAATCTTTATTTGATATAAATAGCAAACGATTTTTCGTCTCAGCAATAAAATCGAATATGGGAGAGTCTTACGGCACCTCAGGTGCTGCCCAGCTCATTTCCACGGTCATGTCAATAAACACAGGTCAAATACCCCACATCATCAATCACAGCAACAAAGATCCAGAGATCAACTTAAATCTTACCCTTGAAAAACCCTCTAGAAAAGAAATACAGAATGCGTTGATAAATACCATGGATTACGAAGGAAATAATTCGTGTTTGGTGGTAAGCAAGTTCTGCAAATCTCATTGTTAAATGGAAGTTTTTAATACTTCCATCTTTACAAAGCCAGCAGGCTCTTTTTTGGCATCTGTAGATACAGCCACAAGAACCTTGGATTTAGTAGTTCCTCTTCCTCGTTTTTTCCCCTTGTCCTTATCTCCCCAATAGGCATCATCAAGCTCTACAATACCTTTCAGCTTCTATCTTCTATCTTGTTCTGCCATAGCCCTACGAATCTTTTGCAACAATGTCCAAGAAATCCAATAACTGATTTTGAGTTCTTTATATATAGACAACGCCGAATGCCCTCTTTTATCACAGGCAACCATAAAAATAGTCCAAAACCAAACCATCGATGGAGTTCTCGTTTTATGCATAACTGAGCCGGAAGTTAAAGATGCTTGATATCTACAATCTTTACATTGGTACAAAAAACGGCCACTATGAAAACCATATTTTTGGCTATTACATCTTTTGCAGATGAACCCGTTTGGCCAGCGTAGATTAAAAAGATGTTCAATACATTCTTTCTGAGAAGGAAAACGTTGATTAAATTCAAGCAAGGATTTTGTTCCCGTTGAACCATATATGGCTCTGTTGATTAAGCCTCTTCAGACCAAATTGATATACTATATACAACCTTGCCTTGTATGTATTGTACTATATATGGTATAGCATGTTGTAGAAATGATAGTTAATCAACAGAGTCATATATTGGGCCTCTTGAATTCAAAATTTGTTATCGTTGCCATAATATTAAATGGTTATTGAGTTAGCTCCACAAATTACCACGAGCGGGAGTATTTGTGGCAGCGGTAGTACAATATGTTGATATTTGCGGAGCTAACTCAATAACCATTTAGCTTTTTGTTTTTTTGATTATTTATTTTTTAGTTTATGCGGAGGCTCTAAAGTATCGAAAGAAAACACTTGTTTTTAGCTTGTGATGTTTATATAATGCATTATTTATGTAACGATTTATAGTATAGTTGTGACCGGTTATCTTTCATTTGTAAAGGAAATGAAGGAGGGGATAAAACGCAAGATGAACCTGTTCCAGTCTGGTTCAGTAGAAGAAGTTTCTTCCGCATAACACTGTGTTAGATTTTTAATATTACTTTGTTAAAAAATTAAGCGGCGCATTTTTTCTTAAGTCGTTTGGATTTAATTTTAAAATAGTCATCGGCAAGTTTTTCGTTCTTTGATAAGGCGTTGGTAGAGGCGAATTCGAGTAAGGAATTGACAGTCTGTTTGATTTCGTTAAAGGTGGTAGGCCTCGTTTCAA
>JAUPKS010000139.1 GCA_030837315.1 Planctomycetota bacterium | reverse complement strand
TCAAACCATATCAGAATTGGTCGAAAGAGACAAGAAATAAATTCCCTTGAATGACTTGGAAATACTGATAGAATCAAAGGAAATCAGAAAACGTATAAAGATATAGAAAAGACAGAAAATAGTCTGGAAATAACTGTTTGACATTAAGATACTCCTTTGATACATTCAATTTTGTGCGTTTTTATCACAGTTTTTTCAGATGAAGTATTGTATACACAAATAATCACCATGTGTCTCCATCCACCGTTATGATTCCTAAAATACCATGAATATTAAAACCCAATGCTGGATACTTGTATTACTGATTACTGTGCCGGTAGCATGCCGAACTCCGTCTTATGCCAAGGTAGAAAAGAAGCCGAAAAAGGGGTATCTCAATTCGATTACCAACAAGATCAGTGGTGCAACAACACCAGGACAGCACAAGACTCTGGGCATTTCTTGCTTCAAAAAAGGAATGATTGAAGAGGCCATGGAGGAATTGAAACTGGCTTCGGAAGGGATACACAATGATGGCGAATTGCATCATTATTTGGGAAAGGTCTATTATGAAAGTGATAAGCTGGAGGAGGCAGTTGCCGAGTTGCTTGCAGCCATATCCTTCTATAAACCAAATCAAGCGGCAGAAAGGGCTGATGCATACAACGATCTTGGTCTGGCATATAAAAAAAAGAACGCTTATGCAGAGTCTCTCTCAGCATTCAAAGAAAGCATGGAATTGAATTCTTCTGTAGCAGAGACAAACTACAATGTGGCGCTGCTATATTACGATGAAAATATGCTGGACGAATGCATTGCTCATCTCAAAAGGGTTGTCAAAATCGATCCGAAAGATGCTGATGCTCATTTTATGCTGGGACTGACGTATTACAAAAAAAATTTCACTGACAAGGCTATGCATGAATTTAAACAAGCTGCTGATTTAAATCCTAGGGATGCCGAAGCCCGCAATTATCTCGGCATCGTGTATTATGAACAGGGTAATCTTGAAAAGGCAATTGATGAACACAAATCTGCCATTCAGTTGAACAGGCATTATACCGATGCGTTTAATAACCTGGGGATTGCACTCTACGCAAAGGGTAATCTCGATGAGGCAACGGATGCTTTTAATAAGGTATTGGAATTAGAACCAAAATTTGCAGAAGCACAGTATAACCTTGGGCTCATTTATAGCGAGCAAGGTAGGTCAGAAGACGCAGTAGCTTCGCTGGAAAAGGCAATAAAGCTTAATCCAAAAATCGCTGAGGCGTATTTTAAGCTTGGTGAGGTTTATACGGAAAAGAACATGACAGAAGAGGCGTTGTCCGAATACACGAAGGCTATCGAGGTTAAACCCGGTTATGCAGAGGCATATTACAATAGTGGCGAGCTCTATGCATCAGAAGGTAGGCATGACAAGTCAATTACTGCCTGGAAAAAGACTCTTGAGCTTAATCCTAAAAATGCGGATGCCTGCTTTAATCTGGGTGTGGCATATTATAATCAAAACAAGCTGGATAAGGCCATTTCCATGTGGAACAAACTTGTTGAGATGAATCCAAATGATTACGATGCCCTGACGAGTCTTGCGGACGTCTATGATATGCAGAGTTTAACAGATAAGGCCATACATACATGGGAAAAGATCGTTGAATTTTATCCCAACGATGCAGAGATACAGTATAAATTGGGCAATGCCTATGCGAAGAAAAATATGCATACCACTGCCATCCCTTTCTGGGAAAGGGCGATAGAAATCGATCCCAGCCTTGTGAATGCATATTACAATCTGGGACTCACGTATCAAAAGATGGGTAAGCAGGACGAGGCCATTGATGTGTATAAAAAAATCCTGGATATCAATATGGACGATATTGATGTCCATAAAAAATTAGGGCTACTTTACCAGGAAAAGGGCTTGCACGTTGAGGCAGAATCGGAATTTGATATCTACAGTAAATTGAAATCAACGCCGGAAGGTAGATAGCTGTGTGAATCTTTACACAGGGTTTTTTGAGAATATTTCAACAATTCATGGCGACATGAAAAGGCGTGAATAATTTCCAGTTGTTTGTCTAATCGTAAAGTATTTTGCACACAAGAAGGTTTTTCACGTATAACTTTATCTTTTTGCCCTTTCTACCATGGGTCTTCTGCTGCCTTTTTTCTTCTTAAAGATATTGAGTATTATTTCTGCTTCTTCAAAAGAAACGGTTATAAAAGAAAATTTATCAAATATCTGAATATCTTTTATTTTTTCGTTGGGAACTTTGGCTTCCTGTTTTATAAAAGCAGCTAATTTCTTAGGAGTCATGTCGTCAATCTTTCCCAGCGCCACAAAGAGCCTTGCTGTCCCTTTCTTATCAATGGAAACGTCTCTGATTTCATTATAATTGCTTGCATCCAGTTCATCTTGAAACGTATGTTTTAAAAGGGCAGCCAGCACCTTTTCTGCCTCGGTTTCTTTCAGCATTTCCTGTGCAAATTTTATATAGCCATCCGTGTCTTCTGTCTTGATGATATTTGCTATTTGTGTTTTGATCCGTGCCTTTTTTTGATTTATTACATCTTCAATCTTTGGCAGTTTTTCTTTCCGGATATCAGTTTTTGCAAACTTTTTAATAAAAATAAGTCTTCTGTATTCATCGGGTGTGACAAAAGTTATCGCAGTCCCTTCCTTGCCAGCCCTACCCGTTCTTCCTATCCTGTGTACATAAGCTTCAGGATCTTGAGGCAAAGAGTAATTTATTACATGTGTTAAGTTATGAATGTCTATGCCTCGGGCAGCGACATCCGTAGCTACCAGAATATTAATCCTTTGCTTTCGGAATTTGTTTAATATTATTTCCCTCTGGTTTTGAGCTATATCTCCATGCAACGCATCTGCATCATACCCTCTTTCCATAAGCTTGTTTGCAACACTGTCTACGTCAATTTTCGTCCTACAAAATATCAGGCCATAGAATTCGTGCTCAAAATCGATGATCCTGCACAATGCATCAAATTTATCTGCGTGTGATACTTCAAAATATATCTGATCTGTCAAATTTGTAGTAAGCTGCTCTTTTTTTACCCCGAGCATTTCATAGTTTCTCATGTACTTTTTGGCTATACTTATTATTTTTTCAGGCATGGTAGCAGAAAAAAGCAGCATTCTTTTCTGTGAACCGGTTTTTTTTATAATTTCTTCCACATCGTCAATGAACCCCATATTTAACATTTCATCAGCTTCATCAAGGACTAAATAGGATATGTTTTCCAGTTTCAAACTTTTTCTCTTAAGATGATCCAATATCCTTCCGGGAGTACCTACCACGACATCAACCCCTTTTTTCAACCTTCTAAACTGTTCTTCTATTGACTGGCCTCCATAGATAGGTGCTATCTGCAGCGGTTTTTCTCCTTTATAAGAGTTTAACTCTTCTGCGACCTGGATAGCCAACTCTCTTGTCGGAACGAGAATAAGGGCCTGAACAGTTTTAGATTTTTCTTTTATCCGCTCAAGTATGGGGAGTCCAAATGCAGCTGTTTTCCCCGTTCCTGTTTGTGCCTGACCGATAATATCCACTTCCCCTTTTAAGAGCATCGGGATAGTCTTTTGCTGAATTGGGGTAGGCTCTTCAAAGCCCTTTTTTTTCAATGCATGTAATGTGTTCTCTGATAATCCCAGTATTCTAAAATTTTCTAATTTTTCCATATAATCCTTATGCCGTTTCAAAATTACCCATGATGTTCGTGATAGGAAAGATGACCACCAGAGGCGGCTTGGTGAAATCCTGGATTTCTCTTTTGTCCGCTCTCTGGCGAAGTCTTCCTGCGATGTGATTAAGTCCGAGTGGTCTTCTCCTAGAAACGCCGTCCACCTCCACCTCCGCCTGGTCTCCCTCCACCCCTGCCTCCTTCCGGACGTGGGCGAGCCTCATTAACGTTAAGCGCCCGTCCCTTTAGCTCCTTGCCGTTTAGGCCGTTGATTGCGGCTTGTGCTTCAGCTTTGGCGGGCATCTCCACGAATGCGAATCCCTTGGATGTGCCACTGAACAGGTCTTTTATGACCTTGACTGTTTTTACCTGTCCGAAAGCTTCAAAGGCCTGTTGCAAATCATCTTCTGTGACATCGAGTGATAAATTACCGGCAAAAATATTCATTTTGACCTCCTTTTGGTCTTGACATGTTTTAGTAACAGTTCATTCCCCCTCCATCGTGAGAGGGAGGGTTAGGGCGGGGTGAACTATCAGAAAATTTATAACATAATTTCGCCTAACTCTTGGTGATGTTTTCCGTCTCGATCTAATTTTCCCCATGTGTTTGCCTTTAATCCAGCAGAGAGTATGGGCGTGATCACCAGACAACGTCGTGAGGTTGAATTGCGAGATCGATTGTGCTTTGCATTGACCTGCGGTCCTATCGAATGGAAGCGGGGTGTCTGCTTGAAGGGTAAATCAGGATGGATTTCTTTTCCTTCAAAGCCCCTCGTAATGCCTGTAATAATTTCCTTCGGATTGAGAAGACTCCTGCGTTTTTCTTGGGGATGTAATAGGTAGCCTGAAATTATTTGATTTTTGTATGTAATTGAGGACTCTATAATAGGAAGATAACGATATTCCGCAAGAACTATTTGCGTGAAGAATTTAGTACAATATGACCTTAGTATAACTTAAATTCAGCTATATTGTCAAGGATTTATCTTGAGAAGATTTCATGAATGGCTTATATTTATTATTATGGAATATAAATATTTTATCATTCGGTGTATTGTAATGTTACAGATGTGTTTTTCTGGAATATTTTTCTCCATAAATCATGCATTTGCCTATCAAGACACCCTTGACAAGATAAAGAGCTCCGGGGTTATAACTTGGGGATTTGATGCAGAGGGGGGTGCTCCCTATGTGTTTCGTGATTCTGCAAACCCATCAAAGCACATTGGTTTTGAAGTTGAGCTTGTTGCAGCCATTGCCAGGGAGTTGGGAGTAAAGGTTCGGTACTTTCAGAACGCATGGGACAGCATCTTGCTTTCCCTCCAGCGTGGGGATTTTGATATCGCACTGAACGGCATCGAGATTACACCGGATAGAGAACAATCCGTATTGTTTACCCGTCCGTACTATGCGTATGCCGAGCAGATTGTGGTTCGCGACTCAGACAACCGTATACATCGCTTGGAAGATTTGCGGGGCAAGAAGGTTGGTACCTTGTACAACACGGAGGCAAAACGGCTGCTGGAAGCGATGGGAGGTATTGCCGTAAATATCTATAGCGGACAGGTGGAACCTTTTAAAGATCTTTTGTTAAACCGCATTGATGCAGTTTTTGTGGATTTACCCATTGCTGCTTACTACACCATGCCAAATCCGCAATTGCATATGGTGGGCGATCCTGTGGGTGATGGGTACTACGGCATTGCTCTTCGAAAGGAAGATGCATCCCTGGCCGATGAGTTAAACAAAATCATTGAGAAGCTCTTGAGATCGGGAGAATTAAAGAAGATATATAGCCGCTGGGGTTTATGGAACGTCGCGCAAGAAAAGCTCTTTTTGCATGAGGGGATTTTAAAGAACTATGCGGAAAGTCCTCCGTCGAGTTCCGAAAAAGCGCCTATTGTGCTAACTAAATTTTTACCTACCTTGCTAAAAGGGGCGCTTGTTACCATAGGGATTTCCATTTTGTCCATGATGTTGGCTGTTGTCTTGGGACTTATCCTGACGTTTATGAGGTTATACGGAAATACGTGGTTACGAATGGTTTCTACGGCCTATATCGAGATCTACCGGGGAACGCCACTTCTTATTCAATTATATATTTTGTATTACGGGTTGCCAAGTATTGGGATTACGTTGAGCGCCTTTGTCGTTGCCATTCTTGGGTTAGGTATGAACTATGCCGCTTATGAGGCGGAGATTTATCGCGCAGGTATTCAGGCTATTCCCAAAGGGCAAACCGAGGCAGCGTTATCACTCGGCATGTCGGGACGTTTGACCTTAAAGCGAATCATCCTGCCGCAGGCATTGCGCATTACCATACCACCCATGACCAATGATTTTATTGCCTTGTTTAAAGATTCGTCACTGATCTCTGTCATTGCCATAACCGAACTCACCAAGAGTTATGGTATATTAGCGGCTGCCTCAATGGATTATTTCAAATTGGGAATCATTACAGCGCTCCTCTATTTTGGTATGAGCTATCCCCTTTCTCTGTACGCCAGAAAATTAGAGAAAAAGTTAAAATCACATGATAGAAATTTGTAACCTATTCAAGCAATACGAACATCAACCCCTATTCAAGGATCTACATCTCGTGGTTGAAAAGGGGAGTGTTGTTGCCATTATCGGACCATCGGGCAGTGGTAAGAGTACGCTTTTGCGATGCATGAACGGATTGGAAGCATTTCAAAAAGGATACATATCTGTTGATGACCAAAGATTCTGTGGTGTTCTTGAACGAGGTTACAACAAGGGACAAGAAGGCATCACCATAAAAAATATCCGCAGGAAGGTGGGGATGGTCTTTCAGCAGTTTAATCTTTTTCCGCACATGTCAGTGCTTCATAATATCACGGTGGCCCCAATATTTGTATTGGGTGTTGATCAGGCTGAGGCTGAGTCAAATGCCATTTCTTTACTCAGGAAGGTGCACCTGATGGAAAAGGCCGGAAAGTATCCTGTCCAGCTATCCGGTGGTGAGCAACAGCGGGTGGCTGTTGCCCGTGCCCTGGCGATGAAGCCTGAAGCTATGCTCTTTGATGAACCGACCTCATCCCTTGATCCTGAGATGATTGAAGAGGTACTCCTGGTTGTTAAGGAATTGGTGTCAGAAGGTATGACAACAATAATTGCAACGCATGAAATGGGCTTTGCAAGGGACGTTTCAACCCGGGTGCTCTTTCTCGATAAGGGTGAAATTGTGGAACAGGGTAAGCCACAGGAGATGTTTTCCAATCCTCAAAATGACAGGACAAAGGCTTTTCTCAGTCGTTTTATGAAGTAAACTTTCAATGGGAAATATCTTTATAGCACCTTCTCAATTTTAACGATTTCATAAATTGATTCCCCTTCGGGAAGCTTGATAGTTATCGTTTCTCCCGCTGTTTTGTCGAGCAGTCCTTTTCCAATCGGTGACAGGTAAGAGATAATGCCTTTTTCGATATCGACATCCCAAGGGCCCAATATGGTGTATATCTCTATTTCTGTCTTTCCCTGGTGCCTGATGGTAACTTTTGTGCCCGGAGCGGCAGTGCCGGGACGAATGGAGTGAGGGTCAATGATAACAACCTTCTGGAGTTCTGCCTTAATGCGTTCTGCCTTTTCTACCAGCATTGCTTGTTTTTCTCGTGCCGCCTTGTACTCTGCATTTTCACGTAAGTCACCCCGGCTGATAGCCTCTCCAAGATCGCGTGCATTTTCTGGAAATTCTATATTCATGAGATGGTCGAATTCCCTCTTTCTTCTTTCGTAGCCTTCTTTTGTAACATAAATTTTACTCTCATCGAGCTTGGGCAGTCCTGGCTTTTCAAATAAATCGGGATAACGATCCTGAATTACGCTCTCGATAGAAACCTTAATCCAATCCTCCAGTCCCTTGCTACTGGAAACGACATTAAAAATGCTTTCCGCATTGGCGTCATTCAGGATATTTATGGCGTAATCAGTACCTTTATCCTCCAAGAGGTTTTTGATTTTATTGACGATGGTCTTAAAATCTCCTTCGCGCCCTTTTTGAATCTTAAAGTAGAGATTGTCCAGTAATTCAATGAGCCGATTAAACATAGTCGCCGGATCAATATTGTTATAAAGTTCTGTGTGTCGGCCATGCATACCATTTTTACAAAACCAGATATAATGTTCCGGATATGCGTTGAAGTGATTAAACAGTCTTAATGCTATCTCTTCGGTGGCATGACGCTTGTCTTCAGCAACAAGTTCCCTAATGATAAATTCCCACAGGTTGCCGCTGTTGGCAAAAAACAGGGAAACAAATTCCTTTTGCCAACTTTCTGATTTAATTTTTTTTATTAAACCGAGGACATGTTTCTTGTACTCCAATATGTCCATGTTTTCAACGAGTTCTGGAAGAATTTTATGTGTGCTGATCAGTGTTTCAATACCAGGTATGTATTTTCCGGGTTCTTCCATGAGAACGCCTTGTATCTCATCGAGGAGTAAAAGGCACTCTGTAACTAAAGAAGGGTTTGTCCCGTATAATTGATCGGATTCATTCTTGAATAGGGCTACAATTTCACAGAGGGTTTCTTTGCTTATCTCAGTATTTTTCATTTCTGAAATATAGCTCTTGGTGATTGCTATCTTTTTGCTGATATCTTTGGTTTGGCTTAATTTTTCGAGTATCTCGTGGTGGTGTGACATGGGAGAAGCGCGAAATTCCAGGAAGGATGTTGTGGGGGTGCCGTCGGTAAGTTTTATATAAGGGTCTTTTTTAAGCAGTTTTTTTGTGCTTGTCCACCACCTGCTCCAAGCCTCGGGCGGTATAACTCCTGATATAAGCCGATTTTTAATATGAGAAACCGATGCCTTTCCTTTGAAATATTTCAAAGTCAGTTTAATCAAATCAACGGGGTTTTCTTCAATCATTTTATTGAGTACATCTTTCTGGGCGTAGATCATTGCCAACAAATCATCCTTGTCCAGTTTCTGTAATATAGCAGGGGCAATATCCATAGCAACGCTATGGTTGCTCTTTTTTTCAAAATTTATATTTACTTTTTCACCTTGTGCGTCAACAGAGAAGACCTGGCCTACGCCCCAACTTTTATGATAGACGTAATCACCACAATCGAGATAAAAGTACTTTTCTAATTTTGTTATAGCGCACCGGATGTCGGACGTCGTCTCTATACACGTTTTTTCAATCAGATCTTTTGCGTAGGGTCTATCTTTATAGATGTGTGAATAACATTCAGCAATCTCTTTTGCCATCCCCTTTTCTTTAGGATTATACTCTAATACCTTTTTTAATATCTCTAAAACGTCCTGATAGTGGCCTCTTTGTTTGTAGTGAGGCGCCAGCGTTACAAGAAAATCATGGGCACGTTTTTTGTCTTCCCGCTTTGCCAGGAGATCTACTACCTCGAACAGCGCTTGTAGATTTTTACTGTTAGAGTCGATAATTCCGAGCCATGCGTCCTCCAGTTTGTCATATTGCTCTGTATTAACAAAGGATATCAGTTCGTTCATGTTGGGTTTATTCGTATTTATAACACATTCATTGGACATACGTATTCTCCTCATATATTGCAACGGGAAAAATCAGAATCCCATTATAATAAATTCATAAACCGTTATTATAAAACTATTTTAAGAATAAGGAAAGTAAGAAATAGGATTGTGTCTGACAAAAATAACTGTCGTTATAGTAAAAAATGTCTGGGTCGGACTTCTGTTGTAATTATAGATAACCCGAACGAGGAATAAATAAACTGTATAATTCTTGTCAATGTAATCTATAATTTTAAAATAATTTAATGAAATTAAGAGTTTTTTTAATATAATTTATAGTTTATACTGTTTGCAAGGAAGAACTTGCTTTTGTACCGTTTTAAAAGTCAGGAGTCCGGAGACAGAATTCAGATTTCAGATCGAAATGGACCGGCATGTCTTCAATAGGCAGTATTCTGCCTGTACATTTCATGCAGACTCCTTTTCGTTGGGTTTGGCTGTGAATGTGCTGTATTATTGATATATTATCTTAGAACAAATACGGGATGCGAATGCTTCTTTGTGCAAGAGTGATGAAGATATGAGAAAAATATCACGAACGATGAGTACCCAACACCCTGATAATGTAACTATGCCATTCTTTACTGAGGGAACGTGCTTTTTGGGTGAAGATGAAATAAAAGAGGCATATTATGTGTTTTCACACCTCCGCTGTGACGAACAGATGTGGGACTGTGAAGGAAAAGAAGTCGATGAGTTTGTCATTAAGAAACTGCTTACTCGTTATGACAATTATTTCAAAAAATACCGGATTGGGAAGGATTGCTTCATTACTTTACGAGTGCCTAATCCCACGATAGAAAAAAGCGAAGCAAAGATTCTATTGGAAACTTTGGAGAGTGCGCCACGTTCGTACGATACCGCACACCAGTTTTACGGAGATGATACAATACCACCCATCTTTGAAGTTATCCTTCCCATGACTACGAATACGGAGGCAATTAATCGTATATATTATTATTATCGTGATTTTGTTGTAGGGAAACAACACAGGAAGTGTTTTGAGAATGATATTACGATAAAGGAATGGATTGGTGAGTTTAAACCAGAAACTATAGAAGTTATTCCACTGTTCGAGGATATTCCTTACATGCTCTCTGCAGATACGATGGTGCAGCGTTACCTCAAGGACAAAGAATTGTTGTATCAAAGGGTATTCCTTGGCCGTTCAGATCCTGCATTGAACTATGGTATGCTACCGGCCATATTGGTTGTCAAAATTGCTTTACAGAGGTTACATGCATTGCAGGAAAGGATCAAGATTCCGATCTATCCCATCCTGGGGTTGGGTTCGAATCTCTTTCGTGGCAATCTGTCACCATTCAGTGTGGATGAATGCCTGAAAGAATACCCTAGTGTTCAAACCTTTACAATTCAATCGGCATTCAAATACGATTATGACGAGGGACAGGTGAGAGAGGCTATTCAGAAGATTAATAACCACAAGAGATCTGTTCCGGTTATTATTGATGAAGAAGCGGCTTTGGATATTACGGAAAGAGGGGCATCGGCTTACCGGGAACAAATGAAAGAGCTTGCTCCGTTGATTAACGAGATAGCCAGATTTATTCCTAAGCGGAGGATGCGTAAACTTCATATTGGACTTTTCGGTTATTCAAGAAACATTGAAGGGATTACCTTGCCGCGGGTGATTTCTTTTTGTGCCTCCCTCTATTCGATCGGACTACCGCCGGAGCTGCTGGGATTGCATTACTTAACTGAAAAAGATTTCGTATTTCTTAAGACTGCATATCCGGCATTCTTTGAAGACCTTTCCATGGTAGCATCGTATTACAATGGGGATGTCAAAAAGTTAATATCCCCTAAGATTTCAAAGGATATCGAGAAGGTGGTGAGTATGGTAAACTATACTGAGAACCTGTTGCATAGCGAATATACGTCCCAAATCATCCAGGCTATTCTCTCTGGAAAAAAAGATACCATTATGGAAAATGTGGTCGCAGCAGGGAAGATAAGAAGATTCTTAGGATAATCACGTGCAGGCGGGCAACCCATTTTTCTAATAATTTTATAATACGATAAAACCCTAAAAATGCCTAATATATTAGTTAACAAAATATTACAACGTTATCTTATGAGAGAGTGGTTCCGGATGTTTTTGCCGTCATTGGCATGTTTTGAATTCCTGATGTTTTTAGGGTTTGCTATTCAATTGTTGCATAAAGGTCTCGATATTATTACCCTGAGGACACTTATTCCCCACCTCTTTATCCAGGCCGCTCCTTATTCTATCCCCTCAGCAATCCTTACCGCTACAGCTATGACGTATGGGCGTATGAGTGCTGATCGTGAAATTGTCGCTATCCAGGCGAGTGGTGTACACCTGATGAAAATAATTACACCTGTTTTGGTTATTGGAAGCATCTTTAGCTTATTAACATTGGTTTTGTCAGCGGAGGTTTTACCGCGGTCTTGTTATAAAATAATCTTACTCCAGGAACGCGCAATAAATAACATCCTGGCCGGACGTATAACTACCTTTCAGAAAAAGATAGACCTGCGTCCGTACCAAATTTATATAGGAAACGTGGAAGATAACGTCAATAAAGACATAGCGGTAATTGAGTATGCAGATGACTATGTGACGAATGTTATCCTGGCTGACGAGGGGACAATTAAAATGGATGAGGCGGCAAATAAGATACTGCTCACGTTACATCGGGGAGAATTTCTCAAGCCAAATTACAAAAAATTGGATGAGATACCTCGGTTGGGTGTTTTTAATGAAACGACATTCGAGATTTCTTTGAGCCAAAAGAAACGGGAATCTTCTGCAAAATATATGACGGTATTTCAACTTTGCCGGTCCAATAGGGAAATTGACAAGGAATTGGCAAAAAACGTAAAAGTGCCATTGGATTCAAAAAAGACCAAAGACATGTTAATCAAACAACTTTCCGCGTATCGTCAGGAATTGAGTAATTTATCCAGGAAACGTGATGATCTCACCATGGAATTGAAGCGGTCAAATGAAAACCTTGCCCGACAGAAATCAAAGATCGAGGGATTGGAAAACGAGGGTAGGATAGCCAAAAATTATATCCTTGTTGCTAATGAAAATTTGATTCAGGTAAAGAGAGAAACGAAGGCTGGGACATTGATGGGTGAAGATAGGGATAAAAAAATCATGCAAATTAAAGAAACGATCGAAAGAGAAAAGCAAAGGATTTATGGTATCGAGCGCAAAGTTGCGACAGCCAGGGTGGTGCAGGGTGATGAAACCAAAAAAATCGCCTCACTTTCCCAATCCATCTCTGAGATAAATAGTCAGCGGGATATTTTGCTGAAAAAAATCGGAGCTATTGAAGACGAGGCACATATTACCGACAAAGAAAAGATAAAACGAAAAAATGATATTTCCATACACAAAAGGTTGTCACAGGCATTATCCTGTATAACTTTTGTCATTATTGGTGTTCCACTTGGGATTATGCTGCGCAGTGGACATTTGATAATTGGATTTGGCGCTAGTTTTTTGGTGATACTGTTTCTTTACTATCCACTGGTGGTAACGGGAATTGTGATGGCAGAAAATGCGGTCGTGCCTGTGGTTCCTGCCTTGTGGGGAGCAGATATTGTCATGTTTATTGGTGGCGTGTTTGTTTTCAGGAAATTGTTTGCCAGATAAACGCCTTAACATACTCTTAACCCGAACGAGTAGGAAACGTAAAATGAAAATTTCAAGGCGCATTACACCATTTCCATTTCCCATGAATCAAGGGAGAGGGGAAATCTGTATGGATGATTTTCAGATACACAACGTTCTTGACTTTTAACGGAAAAGGATTAGTATGATTTGTACTAAATTGCGGAATATACTCAGAGGTGAGAGTGTGCAATTTTTCCGGGATTTCACATGGTCAGATAGTTTCAAACATGCACAATAATAGACTTTTCTTCGGGATAAACATCGGGAGCAAATGGACACGCGTAATCATGGTATTGATTATTGCAAACTTCAGCGTGTTTATGCTTCAATTGTTATTTTCGACGGTGAGTATGCAATGGTCACAACAGGTACTGAATACCTTAACGGATGGACAATTAGGGAATTCATTAGCGCATCCGTGGCATTATCCTGCCTCTGATAAATTCACAAAGTTGTTCTGGCTTTATCCGCCCGATGCGATAGGACATTTGTGGTTGTGGCAGTTCTTTACATACATGTTCTTGCACAGTACAACGGATCCGTGGCACTTGATATTTAATATCCTGGGTCTTTGGATGTTTGGCAGTGAGGTTGAGCGGATACTCGGAGTGAGGCGATTTTTAACGCTCTACTTTACGGCAGGGATCTTTGCCGGGATTTGCTGTTGTGTGTTTACTCCATGGACCCCTATCCTGGGTGCTTCCGGAGCCATATTCGCCATTGAAGTGGCCTTTGCCATGTATTTTCCTAACACAACGGTCATTTTTTATTTCTTTCCTGTGAAGGCAAAGTATCTGGTTATGATCTTTGCCGGTATTACGATATTTAACTGTGTTGTGCCCAAGGGTGGTAATGTTGCACACTTTGCGCATTTGGGCGGTCTTGTTTACGGATTTTTATTTGTCCGATACTCGTATCGGGTCGCTGACCTCTTGACAAAGTGGCAGATTCATCAACAAGAAAAAGAGCTGATGAAAGATCATGAGCTACGCGCTAAGGTAGATGAAATCCTGGATAAGGTAAATCGTGATGGGCTGAGAAATTTGACATGGCGGGAACGTAGTTTTCTTAAGAATGCAAGCAAGAAGTATAAAAAGAGCAAAGAATTAAAGAATTAAAGATGTCAGTTCATGGGAATCGGGTAGATTTGTTGCAAACTGCCGATTTCTGGCTGCCGGACTTTTAGAGATCATGATTGAATACGTCATGATTATTGAAGGGGTAGAGGATGATTGAGATTGCGGTAAATGGCGCCTGTGGGCGGATGGGGGCAAGAATTGCAGCCCTTGTCTTTGAATATCCAGAGTTAAAATTGGTAGCAGCATTAGAAAGGTCAGGTAACCAGTCAATTGGTAAAGACGTTGGCTTGGTAAGCGGGGTGGGAGAAACGGGCATCAAAATTACCATGACAATGAATGCACATGCTGATGTCTTAATTGATTTTTCATCACCCGAATCTGCGGTAGCTATAGCCGAGTATTGTGCACGAAAGAATATTGCCCTTGTTGTTGGTACGACAGGGTTGAACGCTCAGCAGCATGAAAAAATACAGCATTTTTCCAGACAGATCGCTTGTTTGGTCTCTCCTAATATGAGTGTCGGAGTCAATGCACTGTTTGATCTCGTTGCCCAGGCATCAAAAATGGTGGGAAAGGAATTTGACATAGAAATTATAGAAACACACCACCGGTTTAAGAAGGATGCACCCAGCGGTACGGCCCTGCGACTTGCCGAGAAGATATGCGAAGCAACAGACCGAAAGATGGACAATGACGTTGTCTACGGCAGAAATGGGATTACCGGTGACCGGCCCATGAACCAGATTGGTATCCATGCGGTTCGTAGTGGAGACGTTATTGGTGATCATACCGTTGTCTTTGGTAGTTTAGGAGAACGTATAGAGATTACCCATAAAGCGCACACCCGCGATACGTTTGTGCGAGGTGCCATTCGTGCGGCAAAGTTTATAGCCAAAAAGCCACCAGGGATGTACAGTATGTCAGACGTTCTGCAGATGCAACCATAAATTGACCTTCAATGTCTTTTCCTTACCACAAGGGCGCTAAGCTGTAAAGTTATGTATTTGATGTCCGTGTGGCTTTCTGTCGTAAATATTTACTTCAAGGGACTTTTTAGGAATTTTATTTAACAAGCAAAACCATGAGATTTGATAAATTTACCATCAAGGCGCAAGAAGCGGTGCAAGAAGCCCAGGAATTAGCGGAATCTAAGCGGCAACAGCAAATATTGGCTGTGCATCTATTGGAAGTTCTTTTGACTCAGGAACAAGGCATTGTTGTTCCGCTTCTAAAAAAATTAGGAATTAATACGGACGCCATTCTCGATAAAACACTGGCCGCTGTCAATAAATTGCCTCAAGTAAGCGGATCAGGAGCTCCCGGGCAGGCCTATGTAAGTGCAGAACTTCGGGATACCTTTAATCTTGCCTGGGAAGAGGCAAGCAAACTGAAAGATGAGTATGTAAGCACGGAACACCTGCTGCTGGCGCTGGCTGGACAAAGAAATGTTTCAGCCGCGAGAATACTCAATGAGGCGGGTGTTACTAAAGAAAGCATCTATACGGCACTGAAGGAGGTCAGGGGTAGTCAGCGGGTTACAGATCAAAATCCTGAAGAAAAGTATCAGGCGCTCGAACGCTATAGCAAAGACCTGGTCGAATTGGCAAGAAAGGGAAAGCTCGATCCTGTTATTGGGCGCGATGATGAGATAAGACGAGTGATACAGGTTTTATCCCGCAGGAGGAAGAATAACCCTGTCCTGATCGGCGAACCGGGGGTAGGAAAGACGGCCATCGTAGAAGGTCTGGCCCAGCGTATTGTCAATGGTGATGTGCCTGAGAGCCTGAAAAATAAGCGGGTGATGTCTTTAGATATGGGCGCCCTGATTGCAGGAACAAAATACCGGGGTGAGTTTGAAGACCGTCTTAAGGCAGTACTCAAAGAAGTGGGAGAAAAAGAAGGTCAAATTATCCTCTTTATCGATGAATTACATACGGTGGTGGGGGCTGGCGCGGCTGAAGGTGCAGTGGATGCATCCAATTTGTTGAAGCCGGCACTTGCCCGTGGTGAGTTGCGCTGTGTGGGAGCTACTACCCTGGATGAATACCGAAAGCACATTGAAAAGGATGCCGCATTAGAGAGACGATTCCAGCCGGTTTATGTTGGCGAACCGTCAGTAGAGGACACTATTGCAATCCTGAGGGGTTTGAAGGAACGATATGAATTGCACCATGGGGTGCGTATTAAGGACTCTGCGATTGTCGCTGCAGCCACACTTTCCCAGCGATATATTTCAGATCGGTTTTTACCTGACAAAGCCATTGACTTGATTGATGAGGCGGCCTCGAAGCTAAGGATAGAGATCGATAGTATGCCTGTTGAACTCGACGAGATTGAGCGTAAGATTATGCAGCTGGAGATCGAGAAAGAGGCGCTGAAAAAAGAAAAAGACACTGCTTCAAAACAGCGCACGGAGAAGATCGACAGGCAGTTGTCGGATTTAAAAGAAGAATCAGGCGCCCTCCGTGCCCAATGGGAGAATGAGAAGAAGGTCATCAAAGAGATACAAGAAATAAACTCCAGGATCGAACATGCCCGCATCGATGAGCAGTCGGCGCAAAGGGAAGGAAATTTGGGGAAGGTGGCTGAGATACGTTACGGAGTTGTCCGGGAGTGCGAACAAAAACTCAAACAAAAACATCAGGAATTGCAAGAATTACAAAAAAACAAATCACTCCTGAATGAAGAGGTCGATGCAGATGATATAGCCATGGTTGTCGCCAAGTGGACCGGAATTCCTGTGACGCGTATGCTGGAAGGGGAAAAGGAAAAACTCCTGAAGATGGAAGATCGTCTCAGGGAGCGGGTCGTTGGTCAGGATGAGGCAATCCGGGCTGTTTCAAATGCCATCCGTCGCGCCCGCGCCGGGCTTCAGGACCCTAACCGCCCGATAGGTACCTTTTTATTTCTCGGGCCTACGGGAGTCGGGAAAACGGAACTTTGCAAGGCCCTTGCAGCCTTTTTGTTTGATAGTGGGAATGCGATGGTGCGCATCGATATGTCAGAGTTCATGGAACAGCACTCAGTGGCACGGCTCATCGGAGCACCGCCCGGGTACGTAGGGTATGAAGAGGGCGGACGTCTGACCGAGGCGATTCGCAGGAGACCGTATTCGGTGATTTTATTTGATGAGGTAGAAAAGGCGCATCGTGACGTATTTAATATCTTACTGCAGGTCTTTGACGATGGCCGGTTGACCGATGGACATGGCCGAACGGTGGACTTTAAAAATACCATTATCGCAATGACCTCAAATATTGCAAGCCAGTGGATACAAGACCTTACGGGTCCTGAAAATGAAGAAGAATTGAGAAGGCGAGTGAAACAGGCCTTGAAAGAGGCATTCAGGCCTGAGTTTCTTAACCGTATCGATGAAACGATCATATTCCACGGTTTGTCAAAGGAGATGATAGGACAGATTGCTGAGATACAGTTGAAAGAACTCCAGAAACGGTTGTCCAAAAATAACTATCGTTTAACGGTTGCTGACAGGGTAAAGGAACAGTTGGTGCAGGAGGGTTTTGACCCGCATTTTGGCGCCAGACCGTTGAAGCGTACGATACAGCAGATGATAGAAAATCCGCTCTCCATGGAGATTCTGGAAGGGAAGTTTGCGGAGGGCACAGAGATCAGAGTGGATATGGAAAATGGAAAGATGGTTTTTACAGCCGGTGAATTAGTTGCCGTATAAAATTTAAAAAACCGATTAAGTATTTTTGTTGCTGTTATACTGTATGGGGAATTTTTATGGAAGGGAGCTCATTATGAATAAAAAAATATTTAGCTATATGTGGTTTACCTCTTTGTTTGCTGCGGTACTATGCATAGGTCCTTTGATTACTAGCGCAGGAGATTCGGTTAATAAGATAAAACTTGGAGAGTTAAACGCATTGCTTGAAAGTAATAAAGGTAAGGTGGTAATTGTAGACCTGTGGGCGACGTGGTGTCCACCCTGCAGGAAAGAGATACCGGGTTTCATTAATCTTTACAATAAATACAAAGCCAATGGTGTAGAGATTATCGGTATTGCGTTTGATGAGAATGGACTGGAAGTGGTTCCCCCGTTCATTAAAAAAATGGGCATTAACTATCCCGTGTATCTTGGCGGGGGTGATATTGCTGAGGCGCACGGTCTGCAGGCGTACCCAACTACCATCGTTTATGGGAAAGATGGGAAGGTGGTCAACAGACATATCGGCTATGTATCGGAAAAGGATTTTGATGACGAGATAAGTGTATTGTTGAAGAAATAGCAAGTAATACAAGGTTGATAGTAATAATTGTTCAGCAATCTGTTGTCAGCGTTTGGCGCGTTATGAATACCCTCAAACGTAATAAAATATTTATTATTTTAGCAAAAAAGATAGAATAATCCTATAAAGAGGGAGAAGTGGGAAAAGGTTTTTAAATCTTACCTTTTCTCCATTTCACCCTTTTCTTCCTCCCTCCTTATCTAAGCTTTTCCTGACCCGTCTTGGGTTAGGGAAGTTCTCTCCTCGTCCTATTTCTTCTACGTAGTTAACTAATGCTATAATAACAACAATGTTACCAGTATTTTGTATCATTCATCTACCACAGAATGTGTCACGTTACACTTGTGTGCCGACACACTTTTGTGACATGGCACACGTGTTTCAATCTATGTGAATATTTCATTTAGTTTATGCATAATGATAACTAATTATATTTTATGGAGTTACTACTAAAAGAACAACCAGATTGGTTTTTTCCAATTCATGGCATTTTTTTTGATAAGTTATTTTCAACAAGTTTAAATTTTACCTTGATAGTATCATGCTTTTTTTCTTCGGTTATTCACAAGTATTATTAAAAATAAAGCAAGTATTTCAAGATACATCACGATAAAGGCAAACCCTGAGCGATCAGGGGACGCAAAGTAAAGGGTCTTTATAAGCCGTTTAAGCGGTTTAAATTGTTTCAACGGTTTCATGGAAAGACAGCCTTACTGCCGAAGATGTTTTTTAAAGAAATATCTTTACAGTAAGGCTTTTTTATTTTGAAAGGAATGATGATGAAACCTTTTCGTGGTTGGAGACATCCAGCAAATAATAGAGCTATTTGCTGTCAAAGGGATATTGGAAAAAATGGTTGTAAACAGGCACTGCAAATGTGCTGAGTCTTGCCGTTGTTTCCATTGAAAGTTTATCAAAGGATAATCACGTATAATGACGAGCAAGGATCTGAGGAATTTGATTTGTCACAGACAGGCAATGTCCGGAGAAAAAATGCGCTTTGTTATGCAATTGAAGATCAAAGAAAAAAAGCGAGAAATCATGCGATGTGCTCCTTTAAGGAATAACGAAAGGGGAGTCTATGAGCGATAAGGCTATAGTCTGTAAAGAGTTTATGACTGACGGAGTAAACAGCGAGATGTGCAGTGCTTATGAAAAAATATCCCTGCCTGTATATCCTAGCCTCTATGAAATCAAGACATTTTGTAAGACAGTAAACCATGTAAAATGTCCTGTGCATAATTTTTCTATTTTAGTTAACTCGTGCAGAATAGAGGCATTAGAACTCGATATTCTGGCTAATTCCCGGAGTCAAGAATAAGTATCTCGGTAGATTTACTGGGTTGAATATAAAGTTTTAAAGGAACTGTTTTGTGAGGTTGTTAAGGATATCTACGCCACGCTTAATGGTCTCATCTGTGGCAGCGTAAGAAATGCGGAAGTGGGTATGGCGTTCAGAGAAGACGTTGCCGGGGATAATGAGCAGGTTCTTTTGAATGGCGGCTGCTACAAATTCTTCGTCTGTACCCCAGGGTACCTGTGGAAAAAGGTAAAATGCACCGCCAGGTTTTACCATGGGGTATTTGTCCTTTAATCCATCATACATCATATCCCTTTTCTTTTGGTAGCTTGCAATGTGTTTACTCATATCTGTTTCTAATGAACGCGTGAGGGCATATTGGGCAAAGGAAGGGGCGCAGACAAAGGTGTATTGTTGCAGCTTGATCATCTCACTAATGATACTGGTTGGTCCAGCCGCATAACCCATTCGCCAGCCTGTCATGGCGAAGGACTTGGAAAAACCATCCAGAACTAAAGTCTTTTCATAGTACCTGCCAACACTGTCAAATTCTTGATTGTAATCATAGCCGTGATATATCTCGTCTGAAATAACAAGGAGGCTGTGTTTTCTTGCCAGCTCTGCAATTTCCTTTAGTTCCTCAGAAGTACACATTGCTCCCGTTGGGTTGGCAGGGCTGTTGATAACAAGTATTTTGGTTTTTTTTGTGATATGGGGTTGAATGCGTGCCGCTGTTAATTTGAAGTCTGGGTAGGTATCAACAAAAACAGGCTTACCGCCGCAGAAGTTGGTCAAATGTTTGTAACTCACAAAGGCAGGATCTGGAATGAGCACCTCATCATCGGGATTGATCAGCACCATGAAGGCTAGTGTCAAAGCCCCCGAGACGCCTGATGTGATCATAATACTTTCAGCATTTACTCGACGTTCTTTCTGAAGCCGTTTGAGTAATCCATCTCGGAGCTCTATTATCCCTTGTGTGACGGTATATTTATTTGCACCGCCTTTAATGGCTTTAATGGCCTCGGTTTTAATCTCCTCGGGAACGTCAAAATCCGGTTGACCTATGCTAAGGTTCACCGGATTTTGCATTTTTTGCGCCAGATCAAAGACCTTTCGAATTCCAGAGGAGTCAAGTTGTGACATCCTGTATGCAATCATTATTTCTTGGTCTTTTCCTTGCCTGCAGAAGCGGATGCGCTGGCTTCTGATGATGCTCCTGCTGCTGGTGTAGCTCCGGCAGTTGCTTCTGTCTTAGCCTCCTTTTTCTCTGACTTTGCCTTTCGTTTTTGCTTAACGGTTTTTACCTTGGGAATACCAAAGACTGACATCGTTGAGTCCCATTTCCCCTCTCCCTTAAGCAGTTTGAGGCGCTCTGTCTTTGTAAATACGTTTCTGGGTCTCACCAACTTACCCTTCGTTTTTAAACTTTTATCAATACTCATGTTTCCTCCTAAAATTCTATCTCATACGTACAGGATAACATCCTTCAAATGGGTTTTTGTTTTCATATTTAAACTCAGCTAGTGCCTTTTGTGCGCTGATTAAACTGGCATTGTCTACTTCTTCAAATTCCCCTACACAGATAAAAATTTCCTTACCGGTATTAACAATAAATGCATCATAGCGTAGCATATTCTGAATTGTTTTTGCTATGTCTTTAGCCTTGTCAGCATTTTCTTTGGTATTTTTGTAAGAAACTACGCGTAATGTCCATTTATCTTTAATGATCGATTTTGGTTGTTCAATTTGTTTTTCCGATTTTACGGGAGCGGACTTCGTTGTGGTTTTTTGTGGAACCTCCGCAGGTTCTGGCTGTTTAAAGGCAGAACGTTTTGTGTCTTGTGGTTCTAACGTTTCCAACCATTCTTCTGCCCGACTCATTACACCTTTATTGTATCCAACTTTGTGTCCAATAAAAAAACATGCTATTGATAAAAAAGTCGCCGCAATGGCGCCAATAATTAAGGTCTCTTGCCGCAATATTACCTCGTCTTTGCGCAAAGGTCGTTCTTCTTTTGCCGAAGCAAAGACAGGTTTCAGGTCTTTTGGCCTTTCCTTTATAACAGGTTCTTCTGCGCTTGTTTTTTTGATCCACCCCAGTGGATCTGACGTTGAAACTGGTTTGGTAGCAGGGTTCTCGTCCGGAATGGATGGTTTTGGCTGAATACTCACCTCCGTTGATTCTGTCTGGGATTTACTCTCGCCTTTTTGAATATCCTCTAGCTTCTGTGGTGGTTTAAATATCTCAAAAAACTCCCTTGAATCACTTCCTTTGGTCATAAATTTTCCACTCCTGCCGGGATGATTTACTGAATTCGTAACAATATAATATCATGGGAGTTGTGTACATTACGCTCACTCTATGGATTTTATAATAACGACACTATAAAGTCAAGCGATTTATATCCTTAAAACATAATGCGTTGACAGGGGTATAAATTGTGATATACTGACTTATTTGCATGTGGTTTTATTTTTGTCATACGGTTGTTATGAGTGAATATATTTCAACCGATTTGTACTATTTGAAGGTAAAAATACTTTGTTAATTTGTTAATTTTTTCCCCTTCGTTAAGATACTATTTTTGTAGTAGTGATGAGTGGGGAATTTTGTTGTAACTATGCTGCTCTCTGTATGACATTAACCATAAAAGAAAAGATTGAACAGCTTCGCACCACAATACGATATCACGATCGAAGGTATTATCTAGAAAATAACCCCGAAATTACTGACTACGAATATGACCAACTTGTACAAGAACTACAACATCTTGAAAAGGCACACCCAGGTCTCGTTACTGCTGATTCTCCTACCCAGCGGGTAGGGGGAGAACCCCTCATCCAATTCTCTACCAGTGATCATAAGATCCCTATGCTGAGTATAGACAATACATACTCAGCTAAGGAGTTGAAAGAATTTGATCAGCGCATAAAACGCATGGCGGGAATCGATACTCATCGGGATATTGAATATGTTGTTGAATTAAAGATCGATGGCGTAGCTGTTAGCCTGTGGTACGAAAAAGGTTTGTTTGTGCGCGGGGCAACTCGGGGGGACGGTTTTAAGGGGGATGATGTAACGGCAAACTTAAGGACGATTCGACAAATTCCTTTGAAATTAGAACCGCCAGGCAGGAAGCAGAAAATTCCATCTGTCTTGGAAATACGAGGGGAAATTTACTTGCCTAACAAAGAATTCCAGAGACTGAATGAGGATCGGGAAGAAGCGGGGGAACCCCAATTTGCCAATCCAAGGAATGCCGCAGCAGGCACACTGAAACTGCTCGATCCTCGTATAACAACAAAGAGGCGTTTATGTATTTTTGCGTATGCCATCGGGTATTTTGAGGAGTTAGAACTCGCGACGCATAAGGAGTGCCTGGAGATACTTCGGGGTTTTGGTTTACCGGTAAATCCCTATACTCGGTTGTGTGAAAACATTGAGTCGGTTATTCAGCATTGTAACGATTGGGACAAGCGGCGCAGTGAACTTGATTACATGGTCGATGGAATGGTAATCAAGGTAAATTCCCTTGCCCTTCATGCTAAGCTGGGGGCTACAAGCAAGTCGCCGCGATGGGTTATTTCTTATAAATATCAACCTGAACAGGCCATCACAAAACTTGAGGAGATTAACATACAGGTAGGGAAGACCGGAACGATAACACCAGTTGCAAATCTTACGCCGGTTCTGCTTGCGGGGACCACTGTCAGTCGCGCTACGCTTCACAATTTTGACGAAATTTGCCGGAAAGACATACGGGTGGGAGATTACGTCGTGGTGCAAAAGGCCGGTGAGATTATCCCACAAGTTGTCTCTGTCTTAAAGGAAAAGCGCGATGGTACGGAGAGTATCTTTTGTGAGCCTGCGACTTGTCCGGAATGCAAAAGTACGGTTAGTAAAGACGGCGTATACTTGCGTTGCCATAACCCGCTCTGTCTATCACAAGCAAAAAGACGCATCCAATATTTTGCAAGTCGACATGCCATGGATATAGAAGGGTTTGGCCCTGCACTCGTTGAACAATTGGTTGACAAAGGTTTTTTAAAAGATTATGCTGATATTTATTATCTTAAATTTAACGATTTGGCAAATTTAGAACGCATGGGTGAAAAATCCTCGTCAAACGTAATGCATGCTATAGAAGAAAGTAAAAATCGGGATTTAGACCGCCTGATTTGTGCCCTGGGGATAAGTAACGTGGGTTTCCATACGGCAGAAGTTCTGGCGAATCACTTTGATTCATTAGACACAGTGGCAACTGCAACGCAAGAAGCATTAGAAGAAATTTACGAAATCGGGCCTGTTGTGGCTAAGAGTATCGTTGACTTTTTTCGAAATGAGCATACACAAGACATCATCGAAAAACTTAAAGCAGCCGGGGTTAATACGAAAAAACTGGCAAGTCAAAAATTCGCGAAAAATCCTAATGTTGCCGGGAGATCTTTTGTTATTACCGGTACATTACAAAAATACTCTCGTAATGAAGCAGAGGCGCTCATCAAGAACTCAGGCGGGCGACTCATATCCGGTGTAAGCAAAAAAACAGATTATCTTGTTGTGGGTGATGACCCGGGAAGTAAACTAGACAAGGCCAGGGAATTGAATGTTCATATCCTTTATGAAGAGGCCTTTGAAAAGATGATAAAATGAAAAAAAACAAAAACTATGATCGCTTTTAAAACATGATTCAAAATTCAAAGGAATAACCCAAATGGAAAAAGTGTTAAAAAATGCCCTAAAATCAGCAAAAGCAGATTATGTAGAAATTAGAGTACAGGAAGGCGTTAGCACAGGAATTACTTATGTGGGAAAAGAACTCGAAGGCATCGGCGAAAACAACACTTTTGGGGGGTGTGTAAGGGCATTTATTCATGGTGGCTGGGGATTTGTTGCCTTTAATGATATTGCGAACCTTTCACGATACGTGGAAATGGCCTGCGAGCAGGCACGATTCGTTGGGACAGAGCAAAGTCAGATTGCTCCGATACCGGTAATACTTGACCACGTGAAAACAAAGGTAGAAATTGATCCTGCGGATATTTCATTAACGGATAAACAGGCCATTTGTAATAGATACAACAACCTGATCCTTTCTTCGAGGCAGATACAAACCTCCAATGTGCGGTATCTAGATTCTCATGGGTCGGTATATTTTGCCAATACGGATGGCAGTTTTATTCTCCAAGAAACCATTTTTTGTGGCATTTCACTCCTTGCTATGGCAAGGGACGGAATGAATGTACAACAGGCCTATCATTCGGTTGGTGATTTAAGAGGTTTTAGCAATGTCCAGCATATGGAACAAAAATGCGAAGAAGTAACGAAGCGTGCAGTTGACCTGCTTACAGCAAAATCAGTATCGGGGGGGAAGTATACCGTTATTGCTGATCCAAAACTTTGTGGTGTCTTTGTACACGAGGCATTCGGACATCTCAGCGAGGCTGATTTTATTTATGAAAATAAAAAACTGCGGGAACTTATGGTCATGGGAAAACGCTTCGGGATCGATGCCCTTTCCATTGTAGATGATGGCTCTCTGGTTGGCGAAGCAGGATACAATAAATATGATAACGAAGGTACCCCGACACAAAAAACCTATCTTATTAAAGACGGTATTTTGACGAGCCGGCTCCACTCGAGGGAAACTGCTGCAAAGATGCATGAAAAACCAACAGGAAATGCACGTGCGATAAGTTATGCCCATACACCCATCGTACGCATGACGAATACCTATATGGAACCCCGCAATTATACCTTTCAGAAAATGCTCTCCGAAGTTGATAACGGTATTTATGCCATTGGTGCCCTGGGTGGACAGACGAATATGGAAATGTTTACCTTCAGCGCGGAAGAGGCTTATATGATACGAAACGGGAAGTTGCAGGAAAAGGTACGGGATGTTGTGCTCACGGGAAATGTGTTTGAGACGCTCATGAATATCGATGCCATTGGAGACGATCTTGAAATTCATGGAGGTCTGGGGGGATGCGGTAAGGGGGGACAGTCGCCGCTGCGTGTTAGCGACGGGGGGCCACACGTCCGTATACGAAATGTCGTTGTCGGTGGGAGATAAATGGAAATCTTAGAACTTCTTTCATTCGCTAAAAAAGAAAATGCATCGGACATGCATATAAGTTCGGGGGAACCTCCCATGATACGTATTCACGGCGATATAAGAAAGATCGACGTTCCGCTACTGAGTAAAGAACAAGTGCATAAGATACTCTATGATATTCTCAACGATCAGCAGCGGAAAACGTACGAGGAGCATCATGAGTTAGATTTTGCTATTGCGATGGGTGATGCTGGCCGATTCAGGGTAAACGCCTTTTTGCAAAGCAGGGGAGAATCTATCGTATTCAGGACGATCCCCACGGCTATTCCAACTCTGGAGCAACTGAATATGCCAAAGATTGTGGGCGATTTAACGAAAAAAAACAAAGGACTTGTACTGGTAACAGGACCCACAGGCTGTGGTAAATCAACCACCCTGGCGGCAATGATAGACCTTATCAATCGTGAAGAAAAATGTCATATCCTCACGGTTGAAGACCCTATTGAATTTGTGCATCAGTCTAAGAATTGCCTCATTAACCAAAGGGAGTTGGGGCTGCATACCCATAGTTTTGCCAATGCCTTGCGATCGGCTTTGCGTGAGGACCCTGATGTTATTCTTGTAGGTGAAATGAGAGATCTGGAAACTATTTCCCTGGCGCTTACAGCGGCAGAGACGGGCCATCTGGTATTTGGTACATTACATACATCCAGTGCGCCCAAGACAGTTGATAGGGTAATTGACGTGTTTCCACCGGAACAGCAGGAACAGGTGCGCACGATGTTTTCTGAGTCTATTCAGGCAGTATTTACCCAGCAACTCATAAAACGAAAGGATGGGAAGGGGCGAGTTGCGGCATTAGAGATTATGATCGGTACGTCGGCAGTAAGAAATCTTATCAGGGAAAACAAGATCGCTCAGATCCCATCATCGTTACAAACAGGACGGCAATATGGCATGCAAACCATGGATCAGGCTATGCTTGAACTCTGTCAGAAAGATCTGATTACCAAAGAGTCAATCGAAAATCTGGTGAGCAATCCGAGTGTTCTGAGTAGTATTAAATAGAACGCAAGCAGGAAGGAATGGGCGAAATGCCGGTAGAAGAAAGAGTTGACAGACTTGCACGAGTACGGGAAGAGTTCAGTATTGAAAATAGAGTATCTTGGAATAAGAATGAAAAAAATACTTCAGGATGGCAGAGAAAAAGAATATGATTCTGTAGCTGAAAGGGTTATCAAGTATGCAGAGAAATTGGATTTATTAGTGATTGCAGCAGGTGATAAGTTAATGGAGGTTAGGAACTCAAAAGGGTTTCGGCCCAAAGAGTGGCGATTTGTCATCTGAGCTCATACCTATGGAAATGACAGAATTCTTACAAGAAATGGTTCGTCTCGATGCATCGGATATTTATATTACCGTTGATCTTCCGCCTATGTATCGCAGAGAGGGTATCAATACCCCTCTTGGCACAAAAAATCTAACCGCAGAAGATACTCGTATGCTGGCTGAAAAGTGTATGACTGAGAAACAGAGGAAAGATTTTTATGAAAAGATGGAGATGAATCTTGCCTTGTATTATCCTGAACTGGGTCGTTTTCGGGTAAATATCTTTTTTCAGCAAAGGAATATTGGTCTTGTTATTCGGCAGATAAAAATTAATATCAGAACCATTGACGAATTAAACCTTCCTCAGATTCTTAAGGATGTCGCAATGACAAAAAGGGGGTTGGTGCTTGTTGTTGGTGCGACAGGGTCTGGAAAATCAACTACCCTTGCGGCAATAATTGATTACAGAAATACCAATAACTCGGGACACATTATTACGGTGGAAGATCCTATAGAGTTTGTGCATCAACACAAGAAATCCGTTATTACACAAAGAGAGGTTGGCATAGATACTTTATCTTTTGGTGATGCATTGAAAAACACCCTGCGACAGGCGCCCGACGTTATCCTCGTTGGTGAGATTCGTGATACAGAAACCATGGAATCGGCCATTACCTTTGCTGAGACGGGACATCTCTGTTTAGGAACGCTCCACGCAAACAATGCTAATCAGGCAATAGAACGGGTCGTAAATTTTTTCCCTGCGGAGCGGCACGAACAAATATATCTTTTGCTTTCGCTGAATCTGCGTTCTATCATTTCGCAGCGGTTGGTGCCGGCTAAAGACGGAAAGCGACTGGCGACCTTAGAAATATTGCTTGATACACCCCGGATCAAAGACCTTATACTCAAGAAGCAGGTTGAAGGATTAAAAGAAACGATGTCAAATGGGACACAGGAAGGCATGTTAACCTTTGATCAGTCGTTATTTAACCTATGTAAAGAAGGTAGGATTAGTTATGAAAATGCCCTTGCTTATGCTGACAGCGCTAATGACGTGCGTTTACGTATGAAAGCAGAAGGGATAGGCGAAGTGAAAGAAGACAAAACCGCGGGTTTTAAATTAAAGCAATAAAAAAGAGGTTTAATCGATGAATAAAATTGAAGAAAAAGTCTTAGCACTGGCTTTAAAACATACCCCCTCCGTAGAGGTTCTTTATGACGAAGGCGAGACACGGTCGGTGAGTTTTGAAAATAATAAGCTAAAATATGTAAATACAAAATCCATACGTGGAATCGGACTCCGTGTAATTAAAGACGGGAGGATTGGATTCTCCAGTACCACCGATTTCAGGAAACCGGAGAAACTGGTTGCTAATGCCATAGAAAGTGCAAAGTTTGGCCAGACTGCCGCCTTTGAATTCCCTCCCAAAAAGAACTTTCCAAAGGTTGCTATCTTTGATCAAGGTGTCGTAGACTATCCTATTCACAAATGTGTAGATATCGGGAAAGAGGCCATTGAAAAGGCATTATCGGTAAATTCCAGCTACGAATGTAGTATCGGTATGGGGAAAGGGCATGGAATGCGAAGGCTCATCAATTCAAAAGGACTGGATATTTCCATTGATTCCACATCATTTGGCATAGGGATAGAGATATTAGAGGTTAAAGGACAAAGTTTACTCTGTATCGGGGAAGGGGAAAGCTCAAAGGGTCTTGTTACCAACCTCAATAAACATGTTGACAAGGCATTGAAAGATCTAAAACTTGCACAAAAGGAACTAAAACTAAAAACGGGGCATTATCCTGTGGTAGTTACGGCAAAGGCTATGGGGAACTTGCTTGCAACCTTTGAAACTGGTTGCAATGGTAAACTGGTTCAAAAGGGCGCCTCACCCCTGACCAATAGATTGGGAGAAAAGATTATCGATGAGCGGGTCAGTATGTATGACGATGCTACGATCGATATGGCAGATTCCAGCTATCCATGGGATGGGGAGGGCATACCGTCCCAGCGTACACCGTTGTTTGAACGAGGTATCTTGAAAAGTTATATCTTTGACATGCAAACGGCGGGAATAATGAAATCGATGTCTACCGGGAACGGCGGCAGGAGTTTTTCTTCCCAGCCTTCACCGGGTAATTCAAATATTGTGGTTGAACCGGGCAATATGCCTTTTGAGGCAATGATAAAGGATGTCAAATATGGCGTGCTGGTGGATCAGGTGCTCGGTGGCGGTCAGAGCAACATACTGGCAGGTGAATTCTCCGTAAACGTTGATCTCGGCTACCTCATTGAGAATGGTGAGGTTGTGGGTAGGGTGAAGGACTGCATGATTGCGGGAAACGTATTTGAAGAATTTAATAATATAGTAGCAATCGGCAATAAGGCAGAATGGCAGGGTTCTACAAAAGTTCCACCCTTTTATTTCAAGTCAATGAACATTGCGGGAAATTAGGAATTTTCATTTGATTTAAGCGGGTGGTAGGGTGGCATGGACAAATCCTGTCCCTGTATGTTTTGAACAGGGATTGTTTGTCCGTGCCTAAATGATGTCAAGGAATTTCAAATACTCTCCACTTTATTAAAAACTGGGCTTTCTCCGTTTACCATGGATATAACCACATAAATTAAAGAAACTAAAAATAAGTGCTTCTATTATTTTTGAAAGGTTATCTTTTTCTTTTCGTACTACAATGGTGTTAATAATTAAAGAAGATACAAATCCAGGAATTAGAAAAACGAATATAGTAAGTGTTTCTATTGAGATGTTCATTATTCCCCTTCATTTTTAACAATTAACATCAATAATATTATCACAATTTATTATTAAGTGTCAATTATACAAAAAGATAGAATAGATAAAACGTAACCCTTAACAACCTTAATCTCATTCTCTGTTAGTCCATATAACCTATACACTATTTCATCTATTAACTCTCCTGTCGCCTTAATTCTGGCTTTTGATGGATGGATGCTTTATTTCTATTCTTCCTGAGAAGTTCATGGAGTTAATCAAATTAGTAGGTTAGGTGAGGCCTGTCATGAGTTTGTCGAGGGGCAAAGCACATCTAACAAAAAAGGCATTGATGGGTTCGCTCCGCTTAACCCATCCTACTTGACTTTTGTCATAGAGCAATTTCTAATACCTGTGCATCAGGATTAAACCTCACATCATCGTTAACTGGTTCAAATAATAC
>JAUPKS010000138.1 GCA_030837315.1 Planctomycetota bacterium | reverse complement strand
TTGCACAGATAAAACAGGGAGCACCCTTTGATCTATTCTTTTCTGCCGATGCGTCTTACCCAGCACGTCTCGAAGAAGAAGGTTTTTGCGCAAAGGGACAGAGGCGCCTTTATGCCATCGGAAAGATTGTGCTCTGGATTCCAAAAAAGTCTGCCTTAAATCCTCAAAAAGGGCTCAGTATCGTTCTGGAGCCTGAGGTAAAAAAGCTGGCCATTGCAAACCCAAAGCACGCCCCCTATGGTCGCGCAGCCGAGGAGGCACTTCGATATTATCAATTGTGGGATAAGGTTCAGGGCAAACTGGTCTTTGGTGAAAACATTTCACAAACGGCACAGTTTGTTCAAACAGGCGCGGCTGATGTAGGAATTATAGCCCTGTCTCTGGCGATTTCACACAAGATGGTGAATGACGGAGTTTATTGGATTATTCCCGATGAATCGTATAACAAGCTGGAGCAGGTTTGTTCGGTTTTGCAAAGGGGTAAAGATAAGTCAGACGTAAAGATTTTTTTGAAGTTTGTACAAGGGGAAAAGGGGAGAAAAATACTTTCTGATTATGGCTTCGTTTTGCCATAACAGTGGAAAAGCCAGCAGTAAAAAGGTATTATAAGTAAAATGTTGTTTGGTTTTGCATCGTAAAACCAAACCTGATTTCGTGTATGAATTTCAACATTACCTGGTGGCATGGACTTCGTTGTGCGCGCTCAATTGAACGACAAACGTGTTTGTCTGTGTCTGACGTATAAGATTTAATCATGATAAACTTTACAGTACCTCTCTTCTTAACCTTAAAATTATCCTTTGTTACGATGGTTTTTTTGTTTATCATAGGTATCCCTTTCGCCTACTGGCTTGCTTTTTCCGGGTTTCGCTGGAAGTTCTTCGTTGAGTCTGTGGTAGCCCTGCCTCTTGTCCTTCCACCAACTGTCCTGGGATTTTATCTCCTCATGACCATTGGTGGTAACAGTTTTATTGGGCAATGGTATGAAGGTGTCTTTCATAAGCCATTGGCCTTTTCATTTCAAGGGCTTGTTTTGGGTTCATTCCTTTACAGCCTGCCCTTTGCCGTGCAACCCTTCCAGACCTCTTTCGCCGGGGTTGACAGGAAATTCCTTGAGGCCTCATGGTCATTGGGCAGATCTCGTTTCTATACCTTTTTCCATGTTATACTGCCGCTGTCTCGCCATGGAATCATTACCGGATGTGTACTTTCTTTTGCGCATACCCTTGGCGAATTTGGAGTCGTGCTCATGATTGGCGGAAATATCCCGGGGATTACGAAGGTTGCCTCGGTAGCCATCTACGATGAGGTACAATCGCTGAATTATGGGATTGCGAACATCTATGCGGCTATTCTGCTGGCATTTTCGTTTCTGATACTCGCCGGAGTCTATTTTATAAACAGAAGATTTATACGGACTATCTAAGGTAATGAATGTTTGTCTTAAAAAAACTTGGGATAAGTTCAAATTAGACGTGACCTTTCAAATTCCCCCCGGAAAGATAACGGCATTATTTGGGCCTTCGGGGGCGGGAAAGTCGAGTATTTTGCGCCTGATTTCTGGTTTGGAAGTGGCTGATGGGGGAATGATCCATAAGGGAGAAGAAGTGTGGTATGATGAGTCAAAAGCAATTAACCTCCTCCCCCAGCAACGTTCCGTAGGTTTCGTATTCCAGGACTTTGCTTTATTTCCCCATTTAACCGTGGAAAGAAATGTGGTATATGGTATAAAAGAAAAAGCACGATTGGGGGAAGTAAAGAACCTTCTGTTATTGGCAGGCTTGTCTGGTTATGAACATTATTATCCTGCTCAACTTTCCGGGGGACAAAAACAAAGGGTTGCCCTGATCCGTGCCCTGGCAAGGAAACCTGAGATACTCCTCCTGGATGAACCGCTTTCGGCATTGGATTGGGAAACACGCAGACAATTACAGGAGGATTTAAAGCGGATCATAAAACAGTTTCAGGTAACAACGGTTTATGTAACTCATGATGTAACAGAGGTGTATAAACTAGCCGACTACGTGGTTGTTCTGGAGTCCGGAAGGGTCATAAAACAGGGAACACCGGAAGAAATATTTATGGGAAAAAGATTAAGCACCCGTATTCAGCTCGTGGGTAAGGTGGTTGGCATAGAATCCGATCCTATTATGGCTGCTGTTACGGTCATACATGAAGGCCAGTATTTTAAGACCCTTATCGATACGGAAGAGATACTGCGGTTACATTTGGTGGTGGGGGACGATGTTGTGATCGGCGCCAAGTCATCCGACGTCATCTTATTTAAAGTCTTAACAAGGTCTTAACAAAGGCTTAACAGTTTCTTAACAATTATAAGGTATAAAACCAGGATAGCATAAAACCAGAGGCCATTTTCCCATGCAAGATGAACAGTTCGCAAGAGGGCAGCAAAAGGCAAAAATAAAGCTAGAGGAGATGTCTTTTTATTATGGGGAACATAAGGTTGTAGATGATGTTTCTATGGATTTTTTCGAGTGCAACGTCACAGCTATCATAGGTCCTTCAGGCTGTGGGAAATCGACCTTGATTAAGTCGATTAATCGCATCTCCGAGATTACCAGCGAAGTACAGGTTGAGGGAAGGGTATTATTGGACAACAAGAATGTATATGATCGCGATGTCGATCTGGTCGACCTCAGACGACGCGTCGGCATGGTCTTCCAACGCCCCAATCCATTTCCCAAAACCATTTACGATAATGTGGCCTTTGGCCCGCGATTATCCGGAATTAAAGACAGGAAACGATTAGATGAAATTGTGGAGTATAGTTTAACGAAATCCGCCCTTTGGAATGAAGCAAAGGATCGGTTGGATCAGAGCGCCATGGGGCTTTCTGGCGGGCAACAACAACGGCTGTGCATTGCAAGGGCACTGGCTGTTGACCCTGAAGTCCTGTTAATGGATGAACCGTGTTCCGCATTAGATCCAATGGCTACTGCCAGAATTGAAGAGCTTATTGAAGATTTGAAAAAATACTTTACGATCGTAATTGTCACACACAATATGCAGCAGGCGGCACGGATTTCCGATTATACAGGATTTTTATTGCATGGGCAATTAATAGAGTATAATATAACTACTGATATCTTTACAAACCCCGAAAAAAGGGTTACAGAAGATTATATTACGGGGAGATTCGGATAATAGTATGGAACGGCCTTTTGATCGGCAATTAGGAGCGCTCAGAAAAAATCTCATACAGATGGCCTCTATGGTAGAGACAGCCATTGCAAACGCCGGGAAATCCCTGATTGAGAGGAATAGCGAGTTGGCCCGTCTGGTAGTGAAAAGCGACGAACAGATAGATTCCCTGGAATTGGAAATTGATAAACAATGTGTAGATTTGCTGGCGTTACGACAGCCTATGGCCATTGACCTCCGTTTTATTACATCAGCGATTAAGATCACCAATAACCTCGAGCGCATGGGCGATCTTGCCGTCAACATTGCAGAACGCGTAATTCCTCTCAACCAGGAGCCACAACTAAAGCCGCTCATTGATATCCCACGGATGGCAACGATTACCCAAACCATGGTCAAGGACAGTATTGATGCCTTTGTGAATAGGGATACGGCATTGGCAAGGTCTGTGTCCGAACGAGACTCCACGGTAGATTCCCTGAACGATCAGATATTCAGGGAGCTTTTGACTTATATGATGCAAGACCCGAAAAATATAATGCGGGCGGTTCACCTGATACTGATTTCTCGCCATCTGGAAAGGATTGCCGATCACTCCACAAACATTGCCGAAGAAGTCGTATATATTGTAAAGGCCAAAGTAGTCAAACACCGTGGCTATAATCTGGAGGAGATTTAGCCCTTCCCGTACCCTTTTGTCAACTATTTTATATCCTGATCATAAATTCAGGATAAATATCAAATGGCAAGCACATGGTAAATGCATAATATCCAAGAGAATTTCATTTGATATTGAGTAAATTCCTACTTCAGTGGCAAGACAAAATTTCAAATTCCCTTATATACTCATAGCGATCGTATCAGCATGTGTTTTCCTTAATTCACTTCATAGCGGATTTGTCTATGATGATATTGAGGTAATCGAAGATAATTATTTCATACGATCACTCCAGAATGTTCCAAAAGTTTTTAGCAAAGATTTTTTTCACCTTTCTCATGAACTGAGCTATCGCCCCGTTGTCACCCTCAGCTATTTCGCAGATTACGCCATCTGGCGACTCAATCCTTTCGGATATCATCTGACTAATGTTGTTCTTCACACAATAAACAGCGTACTCATTTACTCGCTGATACTTTTGCTGATAAGAGTGCGCTCCGTAGCATTCCTATCGGCGGTAATATTTTCAATTCATCCCTGTGTAACGGAGGCCGTGAATGCCGTAAGCTACAGGGAAGATATATTCGTTGCCCTGTTTTCTCTGCTGTCATGCCTCTGTCTGATCAAATCAAACCGCAGATATCCTGTTTTATACAAACATAAGCCTACCCACGCATCTCTGCAAAAAGGTCAGATATCGCCGGACAACAAACAATTTCCAATCCACCGTGCACCGCAGTGGGGCACACGGATTTACTATGCAATAGCCCTTTTAACCTATCTGCTCAGTCTGTTTTCTAAAGAGACAGCGATTGTGACGCCTTTGTTTATCCTTATATACCGGGTCTTATTGGTACGGGAATATCCTCCTTTGTCTTTTCCCACACAAAAGGGAGTGTCAAGTTCCTCGCCCCTTTTAAGGTCAAACGGACAGAAATCCGCTAACCATAGAAGGACAAGGTGGATGGGTGATTTTATAAACTATTATCTCGGTTACATCCTGATAAGTCTTTTCTATGTGTTGATCCGCTTTGTTGTCCTCAAAAACCCACTCGAAGTATCTGTAGGTTACTTACAGGACAGTGTCGCGATAAATTTTATGACGATGGTCAAAATCCTGGCTGTGTATGTAAAACGCATGTTTTTCCCGTTCCAAATGAGCGCCGATTATATGATCACCCCTGTCGTATCAGTCGTTGACATCCCCTTTATCATAAGTAGTATTTTCCTTGTTGTTGTGGGTATTATTATTTTCAAGGCCGTAAGGCGGGGCCGGGGGGCAGGGGTCAGGGATCGGATACCGGAAGTTAAAGGACTGTACCCCGACCTCCGCTCTTCGATCCTTCTCGAAGGAAAGACTCCACGGATACAGCGGATCTATGGCCTGTTTATGCTTTGTTTTTTTGTGGCGCTTCTCCCTGTTTTAAACATTGTTCCCATTGGACATATTATGGCAGACCGTTACCTCTATCTCCCGGTTGCCGGATTTTGTATAGTCCCTGGTGTGCTTTTGCTGCGCAAGGTAATACCCCAATTCCCTGCCGATGAACGCTGCCGTACCTATCGGCATAGACGCAGTCAGATTGACACCCTTACCCCCTTCCCTTGTAAAGAGAGGGAAACAGGAGAGGCAAAAAAACTTACTGGCACGTATCCTTATAAAAATAGGCAAAAGACGTTTAAGCCCCTATTGATCAACTCCATCTTTACGATTGCTCTCATCTCAGTAGCATGCATTTTTTTTACAACAAAGACTATTTTGAGAAACAGAGACTGGCGGAATGAAGATACCTTCTGGACTGCTA
>JAUPKS010000137.1 GCA_030837315.1 Planctomycetota bacterium | reverse complement strand
GTACCGCTCCCGCTGATTTTGATGTGTATGCACAAAGAATAGACCGGAAGGGCATTACCTTGTGGGAAAAAAACGGCACAACCATCTCTGCGGCATCTGATACGCAATGTTTTCCCGTCCTGATTAGTGACGGTAGTGGTGGCGCCATCATTGTGTGGCAGGATAGACGTTATAAAGACAAGAGTTATTGGGACATTTACGCCCAAAAGATCAATGGGCAAGGATCATTGGGAGAAAAATAAGTAAGAATTCACGCGTATCAGGAATCGCCGGTCAAGTTTCTTACCTTTACCACTTAGTTGCTAAATGCCAACTGTTGGGCGCTTGCAGATAATTGGTTCATCTGACCATGATACCGGGTGAACATATCCTGGAGTTTCATGAAGATTTCCTTAATAATCGTGGTATTATTAAGGTAAATACCCCAGGGGAACTGAGCATCTTCAAAAGATTCGGTAAATTTGGGAAGCGCTTTGTCTATCATATAATTTACCTGACTATGTTGTAATAACAGTGTAGGGATACGTTCTTCTCCGCAGGTAATCACTTCTTCAGGGACAATTCCATTCCACTCTTTTGAAAAACCTTCCACGATATATGCTTTGCCACGCTTATCAAATAATTGATACCATACATGGGCAAAGGCAATCGCATTACCTTTGTCTACGACCCAACCCCATGCAATATCGCCATCGATGTCCAGTTCAGAAAGCATAGAGAAGAATAGAAATACAGAATCTTCGCAATCACCCTTTTTATTTTGTCTTGTTTCAACGGGTGTCTGCCAGTAATCCATCTTTGGTGGTTCAGCCCGATAATCAATATCGAAGGCTATCTCCCTATACGCCTCGTAGATTTGTTCACCGTGATCGAAGGTATTGATACACCATTCTTTATAAGGTTGATTATCAGGTATGCAGATCCCATTGGGAGAATGAGGTACCGCGGGTTTTTCTATCCAGGCATCATCAACGGGTTTATAGCCCTTGCGAGCAAGAAATAAATCAGCATACGAAACATCCGCACATGCTTTCACGCAAAAGAGACTCGCTGATATTATAGATATTATCATTGCTAACAAATATCTCATACGATCTACCTCTATTCCAGAGAATTAACGAAAACAACCCTTTAGCAAAAGTTGTTTTGGTCATTTCAAAATATCATTGTCTGAAAATAGGGAACCAAAGACGATTTCTGCTAACGCTGTTTAGAGTTTTTTCAATGAACGTTGTATTATTTTACACGATATTATTTGCATTGTCAAATCAGCACATCAAAATAACAAAAATTTCAAAACAGCGTTTACAAAACAGGATCGGTTGAACGGGAAAAATTCTTTTTGCTTGACAGGGTTAATTGATTGTGTTAATTTGTTACAAATTTATGCCTTTAGCATAGTTATGTACAAATTACGATTCGAGAAAGGAGATCTTTTAAAAAGACAATAAGGGAGTTCGGTAAATTTATAGAATAATGATGTACAGCATGCGTATTTGATCTTCATGAGTCTAAAGAATCAAAGGATGATATAAAATTTATACATGTTCTTGCTGAGTGTGATTAAGGAAATTTAGTTAAAAATATACGGGAGAAAGCAAAATGAAAGCGTACAAAAAGTATTTAGCCGAGTTCGTTGGAACATTTGCGCTTGTATTTATAGCAGCTGGCTCTGTATGCGCAGATTTTTATTTGAGGCAAGCGGGTGGGCAAGGACTAGGTCTTTTGGGTATTTCTATTGCTTTTGGTGTGGTAGTAATTGCCATTATTTACGCCACAAGTTATGTATCTGGTTCCCATGTAAATCCTGCGGTAACGATATCCTTTTGGATCAGTAAACGAATGGACCCCAATACGGCAATTATGTATATTATTTCTCAAATTGCGGGTGCAACACTGGCAGGTCTTGCATTAAAAACCTTGTTTCCTGACGCGCTCAAAACGGTATATTTAGGGACATGCATGTTGTCGCCCGGCGTCTCTATTGGACGCGGAATATTAATGGAATTTATTATTAGCTTTCTTTTGGTCTTTACCATCTATGGAACACTGGTAGACAAAAGGGCGTCTGCTGGATTTGCAGGTATTGCAGTTGGGTTAGTAGTGCTCTTTGGGGTTATGATTGGGGGCACGATCAGTGGCGGTGCAATGAACCCTGCGCGCGTTTTTGGGCCTGCTATTGCATCCGGACAGTTCACCCATCATTATGTCTGGTGGATTGGGCCAATCCTGGGAGGAATTGTTGCAGGCTTTGTCTACGATCAACTCTTTGCTGATACGAGGAAATAATAATATCACCTGCGATAAATCTTATTATTAACCAAAAACGTAGCACCGATCCCTTGTGGTCTTCATTTGGCGGAGGTATTCGTGGTGAGTCTTCGGCGTGAGCTCAGACGAACACTCAGTTCCTCAAGTGCTACCGCTCAGACTCGATCGGGTTAGGAATTGTGGAGAATAAAAAATAAGCGGCAACGTGCAATTTTGCATGTTGCCGTTTTTTATTGAGGAATTGTCTTTGTTTGACATTGATAGAGTGCTCAAGATCATCAAGCAGGAAAATAAACGGTTTGTCGAACCCATCGTTACAACGATTTCCAGGGAACGCACACCGTTTCATGTGCTCATTTCCTGTCTCCTGAGCCTCAGGACCAGGGATCAGACCACCCGCGAGGCCTCGAACCGGCTCTTTGCCGTAGCAGATAATCCAGAAGACATAATGAAGATTCCTGCGGAGAGATTGGAAAAGCTTATCTATCCCGTTGGGTTTTATCGGACAAAGGCAAGGAAGATCAAAGAGATTTGTGACGTGTTGATTCAGACATACCAGGGTAAGGTACCGGACGAAATCGATGAATTGTTAAAACTCAATGGCGTAGGCCGCAAGACGGCAAATTTGGTAGTAACCCTGGGATACCAAAAACCCGGCATCTGTGTGGATACCCACGTTCATCGGATTACCAATCGCTGGGGATATGTGAAAACAAAGAATCCTCATGAGACCGAATTTGCACTTCGTGAAATACTTCCTAAAAAATATTGGCTCACCATCAACGATCTCCTCGTTACCTTCGGTCAAAATATCTGCGTCCCTATCTCCCCAAAATGCAATCACTGCCCTGTTAATATCCTTTGTAAAAAAATAGACGTAGCAAGTCATCGATAATAATACCAAAACCCAAGATAATGGATTTGCAGTTTGTTTCAAATACTAGCTTGTAAATGAGATAGGACTTTAATAGATAAGATTTGGTACTTATTGAGTTCCCTCCAAAATATATTACGATGAGGACGTTAATATCCACCGCATAAATCATCTTCGCATTGATTTTCAGATCAAACTCAATAAGCAATTTATGAAATAGAAAAACATTCTATATTCCCTGCCTACACAATTTCGTGCAAGATTCAGGTTATAATTTCTTTACCAATATCTGGAGGTAGGTACTGGGTTTGTACCCCTTATTCACAATACGGAACAAATTGGTAAGGCATTTTTTGATGCCCTAGCTTCCTTCTCGTTTCTTAAGATAAATATTGTCTAAAAATCAAACGCCACCTATAAAGAAATTACACACACTAACTCCTCGATAGATACCTATCTGGGAGAATTTTCCCCAATTTTTGAGCAAACCAATAAAAACAAACAGATACTTAAGTGTTGACATGAAAAAACAATATGATTCCATTTTTCTCTCTCCTTTCATTTAAATATTTATAGACGGAATAGTGTTTGCGTTTCTCTCGGGTCTTAAAATATTATTTTTTTTAAACATTTTTAAGACTCAAGATTGAACCCTTCGCTGATTGTTGTATTGAATTTAAAATCGGTGAGAGCACTACAAATTGGTTCGCGATCATTTCTGATAAAGGGCGTGGGTTTAAGCCTTCTGAAAATTTCTAGTGGGAAATACTTACTATAAAGTATCATACCAGAATATTAAGAATGCTTTTAAAAAGAAAAGTAACTGAAATATGGCTAATAGCAACGCTTTTCAAACTTTGCAAGGTACTCTGGTATCAGGAGATGAAAAAGAATGGATGTAGTAAATAATAAGTGCAATAAAAATGGTAGTAGCATTAAATCGCCAAGATCAAAACTTCAAATGTGGCGAATCTCATCATTGATTACAGTTCATGTATATATTTTATTTCACTTTTTATGTTGGTATGTTTTTAATATGAAAATATGGGGTAAAACTGCCATGATGGGCGTACCTTCACTTTTAGCGCTTCATCTAAATGCAGCAGCGATAATGGTTATTATCATAATTCTTTCTGTTCCTTTTTATGGAAGAGCTTTTTGTGGATGGGCATGTCATCTACGAGGGGCAATAGAATTTTCAGATTGGGTAATGCGTAAATTGAAACTATCTGGATATGAAAAAATCGCGAGAAAAAATATCCTTCTTAATACCAGATTTCGCTGGTTATTTCGAAGTATTCTTTTCTCTGTCCTTTTATTGCCTGTTTCACTCTATTGGATTAAACTCAAACATAATATTTATTTCAACATTCAAACTCCCTCCCCGCTTGCAGATTTACCCGGCTATGACAATCTCCTTTTTTCGGCAAACGCTCCCTTTAATATGTCTCTTGCTGTGAATGGTTTTACTCTATTGGCTTTTGTAATTCCTTTTTTAGTGGCTATTTTTATTGTATTTACCATGAGTTTTGTTTTTAACTATTTTTATGGTCAGGGGGCATTTTGCCGAATTTTGTGCCCGTATACAGTAATGCTTGTACCATTTATGAACCGGACTCCATGGCAAAAGAAAATAACAAGAATAGCTGATTGTACCGGTTGCAGAGCATGTTCAAAGAACTGCCCTCAAGGTATCGATGTAAGTCGTGAAATCTATCATTACAAGGGCAAGGTTATCAACAATGAGTGTATTAAATGTTATCATTGCATAGATGCTTGCTCTTATGGAGTTCTAAAGGATTTAAGACAAGGTGCATCTCCACAACTCAAACCTCTTAAGGAATACGAAAGAACGCCTTGGTTAAGTTCAAACAAGCACTTGCAAGTTATTGAACCATTAGATACTGTTACTGATTTTGTCTCCATTTTTTTTGCTATTGTATGTGGTTCCATTACTTCTAGATTAGGAGGGTTTTGGTTCTATGTAGGGTGCATTGGAGGATTTATTGCTTTCAGAAAAATTGCATGCTTCTTTCTTCCAAAAAGTAATTTGGAGAAGAAAGTAAAGCATTGTCACAAAAGTGAACCGCTGCACAGTCTGAAGACTGAAGATTTTGATCCTCTTTAGGAAGGGCTGCTGTAACTTTAAAGCCCTGGGATTCAGACTAATTTTATAGTAATAACACGAAAATAAATCTATTGCATAATTAATTTAGAAATTGCATACTACGTTGTCCGTGGCTGGGGTAAAAATGCCCATCAGGAAGTTACTCAGGACATCATGAACAGGTACTTAAAAAGTGTAGCGCTTATTTTTGTGTTACATCCTCGATTGTCTTTAAATGTTTTAATTTCACTGCCTCATCCTGTATACGCGTCAGATTTCCCGTCATTTTTGCAGTGCCCCACCACCAGCTGATGTCCTGCTGTGCATGGGCGGTGCCTTTATATCCCTGCAGGTGGTTCCAGAACCACATCTCCACGTACTCCTGTTCTATCCCGCTGGGATTCCCGGCATTCTGGGTAAATATGGCATAGGCGCCAAGGATAGGACCAATAACCGGTAAGTGACCGCTGGTCTTTTTGAAAAGGCTATAAACTTCAGGACCCAATTCCTTAGGTCCAAGCAGTTTAATTATTAAATCGCTTAAGGGAAAAGGCGGTCTTTCTTCGGGAGACGGCTTGACCAGGTCTTCGGCGAAGAGTCCTTCTACAATGAGTTGAGCCTCATCGATACGCTTCCATGATTCAAACATGTATTGATCCAGGGAATCAAGCCACATGCTGGGAAACCGGCTGCTGTGACATTTAGAACACATTTCCACCCAGTGGCTCCGTTTTGCCTTGCTTTCTGCAGAGTAAATTTCAAGTTTCTTGTCCATGGGCGGTATCTTGATCCCATACGGGAAATCTTTGAGTCCCGATTTAAACTCAACTTCCTTGGGCGGTATAACACCCATACGCCATATGCCCTTGGTCTCTACATTCATCTCCCAGCGACCGCCTCCAACATACATATGGCAATACTGACACGTTGGCGCAGGATAATCAACGCCGGGAATAACCTCAGCGAGCTTCTTGTCCCAATTCCACTTCTCTCCGGAGGTTTTATAAATAATCCCCCACCGGGAATGTTCATAGCTTTCCCAATCCGGGTGGTCGGGTCCCATATGACATCCGGAGCATACCTCCGGACGGCGGGCATCTGCAACAGAAAAGAGATGCCTGCCATGACAGTCGTCACACGATGACATATTCTGATGACACTGGTCACACCCGATCATCGAATACCGCTCACCGCGCCGGTAATTTTCCACATACCAGGGAACGGATACCGTAGCCTCCCAACTCTGGGGATGACTTGGCCTGCCATGTTCTCTCCCCTTTGCAAATTCTTTCGCCTGTCTTGGATGGCACGCCCCACAAGCATTATCAACGGTAGGCATGAATAATTTCTCGTGATTATCCCCATGACAATAGGAACAGTACACCCCATTCTTTGTCCCCGGTTCCCAGTTGTTTAACTCTCTTCCGATTAATTCCTCAATCTCCTGTGTCTCTGTTGAAACTTCCCTGTTTTTTTTAGGCTTGGCATGATTCGAAGCCTTCCACTGTGCCACAATTCCTGGCGAAGACTCTTCGTGGCATTCGACACACTGATCAGCTCTATACTTGCCCAGGAGTTCTTTGTAGTTCGAACTATCAGCAGGAGGCATATAATGTCTCGTTGGATTAAAATACATGTAAAATGGTATCGGTTTGTAAAATTCCCCCCACGGACCATCGCCCTGCGCCAAACCAACAAAATCCTCATACATGTTCTTAAGCGATGCATCGGGATATTCATACGAGCCTGGGGTCATATCAAGGGTTGGGAGATTATTTGTAGCAGGAGACACCTGGGCATTCGTTTTCTCTTTTTCAACAACAAAAATTCCAAACATGCCGTTCATCATATGTTCATGAAAGTGACAGTGGAATGCCCAATTCCCGGAACCGACCCCCTCCCCTGCCGTAAAATCCGCAACATACGACGTAAACGGAGCCAGCGATACGTTGTCTATCAACTCTCCCTTTGCCCTATCTATCCATCGATGCCCGTGGGGATGAAAGGTATGCATCTCCTCTGATGTATTAATCACATGGAACCTTACCGTCTCCCCCACATTTGCACTCC
>JAUPKS010000136.1 GCA_030837315.1 Planctomycetota bacterium | reverse complement strand
GACTCTTTTTAAAGGCCTTTTCACATTTTTTGGAGCAGAAGTAATAAACCTTGCCTTTGTATTTTTCCGTGGGAGCCTTTTTGATGTTGTTTACCTCCATACCGCATACAGGATCTTTTACAACCTCAGCTTTTTCACCTGTTGTTTCTGACCCTCCATGGGCTGCATGTCCGCCTGATTCATGGCTGCCATGTCCTCCACCACATGCCCACAAAGCCTTACTTATATAAGTGCCACTGAAACCAACGACAAAAGTAAATAGTACTGCTATACGCAAAATACTATTCATGATGCGCTCTCCCTTCTATTTTAACGTCACACAATTCTATTCGATTTTACCGAGCAATTCCTTTATCTTGTTTTTCAATTCATTTAAATCCGACGACTTAACAATATAAACATCGGCAGCCCATGACATAAAATTATCCATGCAACTTCTATAACCTGTATTAATAATAATTGGTATCTTTTTATGTTCGCTTAAGATCCTGCCCATCAATTCAATACCGTTCATCTTGGGCATATTAATGTCCAATACAATCAAGTCTGGAGAATGATCTTTTACCTTCTTTAAAGCTTCACAGCCATCCTTTGCCGTAACAATGTTATATCCTTCTAACGAGAGTTCTTGCTTGTAGAGCAAGAGATGATATTTATCGTCATCTACCACAAGAATGGTTTTCATTGTTCGTCTTCTTTATAAAACTTAAATTATAGTGAACGGCATAAATGAATCACATTATCCATTTTAATGGAGGATTTAAGAGGTTTGTCTACTTTTTTATGCCGTTCACTATGATAGACGAGTCAAGTATAAAAACAACCACAGATTTCACAGATTACGCTGATAGAAAGGTAAAGAGTGGGGGAGTTATTTAGGCTTTCTAACTCCCTGCAATCTGTGGTTTCAAATGTTTTTTTATACGGTGTTCCGAGCAGAAGTAGTAAACCTTCCCTTTGTACCCTTCCGATGGTTCCTTTCAGATATCGCTAACCTCCATACCCTTGTCCATTGCAAGGTCAATTGCCCGATACAACATGGTGTCTTTTCGATATCGCAGACCTCGATACCGCATACTTTGTCCTTAACAGCCATGGCTTTTTTACCCTTTCCTTCTGTCTTTGTTTGAACTGCATGCTTGCTCATTTTGTGGCAGCTATGTCCATCCTCTCTGTCACATGCCCAGAGGGCTTTGCAGATATACGTGCTACTTAAACCGAGGACAAAGGTAAATACTATCACGGAACGGAAAATACTATTCATCGTCACTCTTTCCTATTCGAATGGTTATAAAAGAATTTACATTTTATAAGCCATTTTCTGATTGCAGGATTTGATTGCAATTGCACTAAGAATTCTGATTCTTTCCAAATCTGGTTGATATTCCGTTAGGGAAAGTACCAACCTTTATTATATGGATAACTTTAAATTCTCCGGATTCGGTTTCCGTAATGACCGCAACCTTGCCAGGAATTTCATTGGAAAGGGTGACGAAGGCAAATTCACCACCGGGAGTATAACTCACACCATGCGGACCAACGCCCGCTTCCACGATGTTTAATAACTCCCATGATGTACCATCGTTGTCATAGTTATCCTCAATTTCCACGACAAAACATGCATCTGGCTTGTTATCGTTAGGTTCCATCGGCTCTGCCTCATGAAGAGAGCTGAGTAATGCCTCGACTAAATCAAGGGCCATATCTTTATTGGTATTAAACCAATCAATCCAGCCGGTATTATCAAAGACAGGATCAGGCACAGATGATGCTTTATTATCCAGCAAACTCGATGTCTGGCATGGCGCTATAAAGTACCTATTGGTTGGGTTTGCCGGTACCTGAATGGGTGAAAGTCCGACTGCAACGGTTGTTTCAATCTTTGGATTTGCGGGATCAGAGGTATTCAGGATAGTTTCATAACCCGGTACTGCACAACTGACGAAACACCAGTGCCCGTCTGTGGAAAACCCCAGGGCAACGGGGGTTGTCCCATGACCAGGCTGAATGGAATCAGACGCATTTAAATATAATGTTTTAACAACTTCATTAATCCTGGTATCAATTACAGCAACGGCGCCACTCCAGGTTAAAGGGACATAAATATATCTGCCCCTGGGATGGATTGCAAGCCCATGAGGATTACTGTCAGAATCATCCCAGGATTCACCTAATTCATCTTTCACGATCTTAATCACATCGTCCAGCCCTGTAGGCATATTAATAGTTTTTATTGCTTCCAGGGTATTCGCATCTACCACGATAACGTTATCTTTACCGTCAGAGATATAAAGATTCTTGCCGTTAAGAGTCAAGGCTACATGTGCAAGTTCATTGGGGGTAACCTCATTCCGTTCTTTCACGCCTTCACCTTTTTTCCCTTTGAAGTCTACCCTTACTATTTCCTTACCCGCAGTTATATAAAGAGACCTCCCATCGTACGATGTAAAACAATTATGGATATCAGCAACTCCTGATATAGTGCCGATTTTTTTCATTTTCACGGGATCAAGTATATCTACTGACTCTCCTAATCCTGTATAAACAAAGATACTATTTTCCCAACTCTTGAACGATTTTTCAGAATGTTCAGCAAAAACCCCCTTTACACCAATCTGCATGGAAATTGCCGTCAATATCAAAAACCCAAAAAATCTTTTTTTCATTTACACTTCCTCCTGATGTTAAAAAAGGTAAGATATTCACACCAAAATTGTTTATTACATTGTTCCGTTAAATAAGTGTTATTCCATCATTTCTCCTCCTTTCGCTTTCGAACTTGTTTCGGAATCTCTAAAATTCTTTAACATTATATACATTTGCTAACATAAACGGCTCACGTTTCAAACTCTAAAAGGTGGTTTATATATTTTACAAGTTGTAAAAGTAATATTTAAAAAATATCCTTAACAATAACGTAAAGAATGATTTTCAAGATTGATAGAGTTGCTCATTAACGTATTAAATATGAATTATTGATGAATGCTTATAAGCAGTCTTGGTCATTTGTACAATCCACGGTCTCAAATGTTTTTCTCATTTTCATAAGGATAAATATTTATCTACTAAGGCATTGTCTCCCACGTATTCCATAGCTCTACTCCATAATCCGCGTCCGGGGTGGCAACCGTAGCAAGAGTTGGTATTTGGCTTACCGGTTGCCATGTTGGCATCGGCCATGGCCTTGCTGGTGTAAGGTTTTATAATGTCAAAGACATGAGATGCGGTATCATTATCTACGGCACTCTTGGCCGTCCTGGGCATATGACAACCGGTGCAGAGACTTCCACCGACATCGGATGAACTGTAAAGATGTTTTGCATGTTTGTTTTGTATATCCCTGTCCTTTTTCATGGTCTTCGCAAGATCATCGTGACAGGTAGTGCAGAGTTTGTTGTTGCTGCTTTCCTTGAGCAATTGCGCTGTCCCCTCTGTACCATTGCCGTGTGTTTCGTGACAGGTATAGCATTTAAGTCCTGCGAAGTTGTAATGATGGCTCTTGACAAAATCCTGATACTGCTGACGGTGTTTTTGAGAATGGTTATTCTCAGAGGCATTTTCTCCCAGAATAGTAGTATCGTTATCGTTCCAATAACCGGCCGTTGCCTTGCCATCCGAACATGTTTCTTCAATATAATTAGTTAAAACCTTGCCTGGGATAAATGGGGTAAGCTCTTCACCGTCGATAATACAAGGATATTCCGTCTCAAAGTTTGCGCCGCTTTCACCCGTCTTGTTTTTTACCCGGACATGGCACTGACCGCAGACTTCGTTGCCCCGGTCTGTGGCCAGGTATTTCGGGTTGACAATGTACCGGGCCTTGCCACCGCCTTCAGAGGCTGGAGACCGCCCGGACCATGGCAACTCTCACGGGAAATGCCGATTTCTTTTGAACCGGAAACAAATTCACCATCGGCATTACGCGTTATGCCTAAACCTGTTACAAGGCACCCCTCACAATTCTGCTCAAAGGATTTATTTTTGTCAGGGGGTGTGTTTACATCAGTAGATATTAAGGTATTGTCCCTATTATACCAGTTGCCTAGGTTGTAGGAGACCCATGCAGCATTGGGATCGTTCACATCGACATTTCGGTTATTATACTGTATGGGCAGGATGTAATGACTGTTCCCAATCTTTACCTGGTATCTCTGTTTTCCAACGAGCGTTACACCGCCATGGGTTCTGGCTAGGGTATAGGTAACAGAAACAGACTCGTCAGTTAAATCGTAAAGGGTAACTTTATATGCATTGTTATCTACAAACGGTTTAAATTTTACTTTACCATCATTTGTGGTAATGATATCCCCATCAAAAGTAGCCATAACCGTTTCAGAGGTTGGGGCGCGGATAGTAGTGGCATGGGCCGTAAC
>JAUPKS010000135.1 GCA_030837315.1 Planctomycetota bacterium | reverse complement strand
TAAACATTTCCATGGGGAACATTATCTCTTCTGGCATGCTTAAAAATAAAAAAGCCTTACTGCAAAGATATTATTTTAACATCTTCGGCAGTAAGGCTATCTTACCATAAGCTGTTGAAACAGTTTAAACCGTTTGAGCAGCTTAACGAGACCCTTTACTTTGCGTCCCCGGATTACTCAGGGTTTGCCTTTATCGTGATGCAATGTACTCTCAAATTAACATCTTCTAACGTCTATCAAATTTTATAAAGTTTCGTCAAATAGATAAACCAACAATAGTTTCGCATAGTAACTATAATATATTAGTATCATATTTAGGTATTTTATGGCAAATAAAAAATACAAACCGTTTTATGATATTAATTAATATGAGTCTATTGAAACAAATTATAAACACCAGAACATACTATATTCGTCTTACACCTAAAGCGCCACTATTTATTGTTGTTATGTTCGTTCGTAGTAAATTGCGTATTCCACTTGAGAAGTGGCCTCACTAATCCCCCCATTTTCCCACTCCAATCACCACGAGCAAGACCATCTTTAGAACTGTCAGTCACCTGAAAAGCGACGGCATCTCGTTCGAAAAATTGAGGAACTATAGGATTTAAAGCAGTTATACCTGATGTGACAAAGAGCATTCCGTCCGAAAGGAAATTACCAGGAATCCACACCGTACTCACATATCTCCCTGCGGGACGAGGACGATTTTTCCAGGCAGGGTCAGTGTCGTGGACTTGGAAAATATTTACACCTTCGTCATTAAAAACATGTTGATAGGGTAACAATACATACCCTGACTTAAGGACATCATACTCCATTTCAATTGCCACTGGATGGCCGATGTTTATGTTGTCGGTAATCTGACCGTCTTCCGTCCGTACCCTCACTGCCCGCAAACGCGACACCTCACCACCAGGTGCTTTTGTAATATCTGGCCATTCCCGTGCTGCTGTTGTACCAACTCCTGAATGCATATATAGACCAACAACCTCGTGCGAAGGCCCATCGTGGACTAACCGGCCTCCATCCAACAGAATTGCCCTCTGACAGAGTCTGGTAATAGCGGACATATTATGCGAAACAAAGAGCACCGTGCGTCCTGTCTTTCCCACATCCTCCATCTTATTCAAGCATTTCTTCTGAAAACGAGAATCTCCTACCGCCAAGACCTCGTCCACAATAAGAATTTCCGGTTCTAAATGCGCTGCCACACCAAAGGCAAGTCGCAAGTACATACCGCTTGAGTAATGCTTTACCGGGGTGTCAATAAACTTTTCAACTTCTGCAAATGCCACGATTTCATCAAACTTTTTTTCAATCTCAGTTTTTTTCATGCCTAATATGGCGCCATTGAGGAATATATTTTCCCTGCCGCTTAATTCCTGATGAAAACCCGTGCCTACTTCCAGCAATGAGCCAATCCGTCCATGAATCGTAACAACCCCTTCCGTAGGATCGGTAATGCGTGAGAGCACTTTTAGCAAGGTACTTTTACCTGCGCCATTTCGTCCAATAATGCCAACTACTTCACCCTGTTTAACATCAAAAGAAATATCCCTGAGTGCCCATATCGTTTCATCAGGCTCAACAGCACCAGCAGGTTCTCCACGCAACAATTTACCTACCTTGCGGATGGGTGTTGTAAAAGTATCGGCCAATGTATCACGCAAAGTTTTGTTCTTGTTCTGTTTCCTGCCCAGTTGAAATATTTTACTAATTTTTTCTACTTGTATTGCGATATCATTCATTTTTACCCTCTGACTATTGACATGAAACTTTGGACTGTTGTCTTTAGATCATTCGTAACAATTTAGTTTTTTAAAATTTATCAAAGCTCTTGGTGTCTTAGATGTTCGCGGATGTAAATCTGACAAGCATTCAAACTAGCCATTTCCCCTATATCAAATCCGCCATGAAAATATATGTAATATCCTATCAGTTTACAACTCACCATTTTTAAATGCAGCAATAATACCATCGGCCGTACGTGTCGCCAATGCCATAAGATTAAGGGAGGGGTTGACTGCAGAAGCAGTCACAAAGACGCTACTATCTCCAACAAATAAATTAGGGATGTCGTGTGTACGGCACCAGGGATCTACAACCGACTTTTTCGGGTCATTACCCATTCGACATGTACCCAAAAAATGAACACTACCATCGCCCATTTTATACTCCAAAATTTCGACGGCACCTGCCGCCTCTAAAATGTCTTTAGATATTTGAGGCATTGCATTAATCATTGCGCGGTCGTTTTCATAGTATTCCATGGTCAATCGTGGCACAGGGATTCCCATATGATCTTTCGTATCCGGATCCACGGCCACCTGATTGCGAATGTCCGGCAACTGTTCACCAAGAGAACCAAGACGGACAGTATTACCGAAATATTGTTTAACAAGCTTTTTGTGTTCTTTGCCCCAACCGCGGAATCTTCTTGCCGTAAATAATGGCCATTGTCCTCCAGCAGTTATCTCTATTACCCAACCACGTGCAAAATTGTTATGCTTATTTGTTTGAAAATAATCTTGAATTGAAGCACCCGCAGGAATACCTCGCCAATTGTATAAAGGTGTAGAAAACCGTCCTTCGACAACAGCCCCAGTGTGACTGGTAAAATACTTTCCAACAAGACCACTTGTATTAGCAAGGCCGTTAGGAAATCGTCGCGATCTACTCAGTAAAAGCAAGCGAGGAGTCTCAACTGCATTACCTGCCACGACAATTGCACGTGCACATATTTCATCTTCCTTGCCCTCACGATTAAAATAAATCACGCTCTTTACCTTGCCATCTTTCCCCAGGGTAATTTCACGTGCCATACACTCCGCCCGAATATCCACATTTCCTGTAGCTTCTGCTTTGCGAACATAAGTAACGTCAATACTGGATTTTGCGGTAATAAAGCAACCGATATCACAACCACCACATTCAATACAAGACGGTCGTCCACCCCATGGCTTTGTCGGGCAAGCAACGGTAGCAGGTACCAAATGTAACCCAAGCTTGTCTGCCCCACGTTTTACTGCTCGATTTGCACAATTGAGCTCATGATGCGGCGTGGGATATGGTTTACTTCGAGGTGGCTCAAACGGATCAATAAATTCACCGCCAGGACCAGAAACACCTAATTCATATTCAACTTTAGTATAATAAGGTTCAAGATCGGCATAACTGATTGGCCAATCATCCGCCACGCCGTCTTCACTTCGAACTCGGAAATCAGACTCATGAAAGCGTAAACTAATAGCTTCATATACTAATGTTGATCCGCCGACACCTTTAACCCGACCGTAATTATACGGCTTAATACCCCCTACGGTATAGAGGTCTCTGCGTGGATCATCCGGCTTAAATACTTTACCGGCTGTAATTTCAAAATCTTGTCTATTCGTTCTGTAGTCAAGAAGCGGGTTAAAACGTTTGCCAGATTCTAAAACTACAATAGACAATCCTGCCTCAGATAGTTCTTTCGCTATAACTCCGCCACCAGCACCACAACCAATAACTACCACGTCTACTATTTCTTTTTTTGGTTGCATGTTAGCCATAATAATATACCTCCTTGCTTCTCTTTTGGTTATATGTATGGATTATCATCAGACTCCTTTCATCAAATCACCAATATTGTTCACATCTTGATAATTGTCCAAGATACCCATTTGGCATAGGTGGCCCATCATAACCAAGCCAATTCCATGCGACAGGGCTTGTATAAAAACATTCCACAACATCGTTTACAAGCACCGGAAACAAGTCTATAGCTTCTCCGAAACCGTTCAATTTGTATTTATGATAAATCTTTCTTGCCTTTCGGTTTACCCTATCTAATAAGGAACTACCGGCCGCTGTACCCTTTGTCAATGACGTCGCATCATCCAAAGACTTGAGTATGCTTAGCTGTTGCTCACTAGTTAATCTGGCAAATACAGAACCGTATTCACGCAGAGCTACTTCATCGAATGCATACAACCCTTTTCTATAAAGGATATGCCGATCTTGTGATTTTTCTACTACGCGCCCAAGAGCATCGACTATATCGATATCGGATGCTCCTGGTCCTATTTCATCAGTGGGTACAATCAAGGCTGCAAGCGCACTAATTAAAGCACATTCCCCAGGTGTAAACCAGCGATTACTTTCACTTGGGCGTTCCTTTATAGTTCCGGCGAGTTTATTCGCACGTTTTCTCCTGTCTAGTACAATTTTTCCGCCAATGCTTAAAAACGACGAAACACTTATTATGCCACCAACTATAGCCACCCATTTAATAAATTTACGTCGAGTGATTTTTTTATGCATGATGTGTACCTCATTGTCACGACAACATTTTAATAAAAATACGATAAAGTTTATTTTATCTCCTGGAAATAAATCATTGCCGGTGTTTTGAATGTGGGTTCGCTTATACGGGAAAAATTTTTAGCAGTGTACTCGTCCCTGAACCGTTACGATCGATAATCCCTATGACGATAAAATATTTCCTTAAATGTTCTACTCTTATGGAAATATCGCTCATTTTCACTATCTATACAACATCTGCAAATGTCTTTTCCATACGACGGAAATATAAAGCACCGCTGATCAGCAGTGCAAGTGCTGCAAGCGCTGAAACAAAAACAATTGTCCCAGGGGCTGTTTTTGTTCCCAATAATGCCCAACGAAAGCCCTCTACTACGCCTACCATAGGATTGAGACCATACAAAGTACGCCATGGCTCTGACAGTAAACTACTTGGATAGGCAATGGGTGTAGAAAAGAGCCAGAACTGGGTGAGAAAGGGCATAATATAGCGCACGTCACGAAACTCCACATTCATAGCAGAAAACCAGAGAGAGACACCAAGAGAGGTAATTAAGGCAAGAAGTAATAAAAGTGGTAACCAAAGGACATTGATTGTGGGAACAAAACCAAAGTAGGCCATCATCCCTATCAACACAATAAAGGCTAATATAAAATCTACTACACCTGCTAATACTGTTGCTAGGGGTATAGCCAAGCGCGGGAAATATACCTTCTTAATAAGATTTGCGTTTCCTACCAAACTATTTGACGCAAGACTCAATCCGTTAGAAAAAAAAGTCCAAGGCACTAACGCTGCATAGCTAAAGATAGGATAAGGAATACCATCTGAAGGGATCTTAGCCAACCGCCCAAAAAAGAGGCTGAAGACCATCATCGTAAAGAGAGGTTGAATAATAGCCCAGGCTACCCCCAACGCGGTTTGTTTATAACGAACCTTGATATCGCGCCAGATGAGAAAATAGATTAATTCGCGATATTTCAATAATTCTCCGAGCTTAAGGGAGACCCACCCAACCGAAGGTTCAATACGAATTACTGGTACTTTCCCTTGATCAATAGCCTTAGGGACAGATTGCACTGATTCATTTTCAAGGCTTTTTTTAATTTCCATACAACTATCCTCTCTACTCATTTAAATGTATAGGAATGTTTTATGTTATTAATGCGGGTTTTAGAGTGGCATAGACAAACCCTTTCCCTGTATGCTTTGAACAGGGATTGTTTGTCCGTACCTGACTGATACACGAAAGACAGTTTATATAGGCAAAGCATTCTTTTTTGGTCACTTCTTTTGTTTTCTTAATTGATCTCTATACCAAACAACCGTAGATTCTAGCCCCTTCTCCAAAGAAGTAGCTGGTTTCCAACCGATAGCAGAGTACGTTTTTTCCGTATCAGCAACCCGTACCTGTTCCATCGGCCTATCGGGTGTAGAGCCAAATGCTGGCACTACTTCAGAATCAACCATACCTGTTATTATTTGCACGACCGTTCGAACTGGTACAAGACTGCCGGACCCCAGATCTATTGTGCAGCCTTCTCTATTCGATGTCTGAGCAATTGCAATAAGCCCATCAACTACGTCTTCGACATATATCCAATCAACTTCCCGCTTTCCGCTACTGAGTTTTGGAACTTCCTTGCGTAAAAGGGAAAGAATTACATAAGGTACAAGCTTTTGTAAATCTTGTTGTCCAGGTCCATAAACCATGAAAAGGCGGGCTATGCTCACGGGCGTTTGATACAGCGCATGAAACATGCGGGCATAGGCGCTACTTGCCCACTTAGCAGCCGCATACGGGGAAGATGGAACAGTTTCACTATTGCATAAGTCTGGTTCTTCTAATGAACCGGTTAAGACAATCCGTTTACAGCCAATCTCAGTGGCTACGGTAAGGAGGTTTACCACACTCATAAGGTTACTAGAGAAAGTGGGCAAGACAAGTTCCAAGCTACGCGAGCCAGCCACATGGCTCGCCAGGTGAAAAATCACATCTGGTTTGATAGTCGTTAATAAGTTTCGAACCATCTGCATATCCGCCAGATCGCCTTGCCACCAGCGCAGGCAATGCTCTTCTTTAGGGGGTATTTTACGAGAGACGCCATGCACTTTAGCACCACACATGGATAGCCGTCGACATAAATGAGACCCAATAAATCCACTAGCCCCCGTAACCAATATTTTTTGACCAGAAAATTGAGCAGTGGGTATTACCTTTGCGCTTGTATTGTGACTAACTGTCTCAACCAAAATCGACTCCTAAATAAATAAGCTCACGCCCTGCACTCTTTCAATAAATCACATTCACTCAATGCATCTGCAGCATCTTTGATTAAATCAAACGTAAGCCCTGACTTATCAGAAATATCTAATAAGGTATTACTTCCGTCAGATAAGTTTAAAACCCAAAGCATGGCTAGTTCCCTTTGTTTTCTGTCTTTCTGGCCTCCCGTCGTTTGATATAGTCCCCTTTTCCCCAGTTGCGGTTCGCACCTTGGATTCTGATTTATGTATTTTTTGTTATTCTCTAAAATGTCGAATACTGAGATATATATTGAAAACGAATCAGCAAGGTACTCTGGTTTAACAAAATCTAAGTTATCTGCAGATGTATGATACTGTGAATACTGTCCATGAGGCGTTTTCATTAAACAACCCACAGGTAGATTGAATCCGGGTGAACAGTATTGTCTCTCGTCATAACCAAATGGAATAAAATTAATTACCTCATAATTCTGTCCTGAATTTTTAAGAACATTTACGACTGCCCTGTCTATCTCTGCATTACCCTGACGACTCTTCTTATAGGTGAATTTTCCAGAATCACCAACACATGCGGCTACTAAGCCATGCTTTATTTTTGAAACTTCGGACTCGTTCAAGCAAAGCCAGGTTATAGAGCCAATCGTTCCAGGAATGAATAGAAATCTGTAAGAATATTCCAGAGATACTTGACTAAGGCATTTTGCAAGAAAGGCCGCAAGTACTGTGCCTGAGAGGTTGTCATTGCAGAGCGAAGGGTGACATGTGTGACAGGAGATTAGTATTTCCTCTTTTTTCTCTCCTTGTCTATAATACTCACCATACGTTAAATAGCCATTCTCAATCGATGAATCAATAAACACATCATATTCGTCTTCCTTGAGATTTAAGAACTGATTATGACTGATACAAAATCCCCAATTTTCTTTATAGTACGAAGTTCTATAAGGGATACAATCTGGATATTCCGGTAGTGTAAAAAGATGTTCCTTTAGTTCTCCTAACGAAACCTTTTTCTTAACAGGCACACTATAATTAAGAACGTGTAAATTGTTTTCCATGAAGTCAATTATTTTTTCACCTTTTGAATTCTTAACAAACGCGGTTGTTATATTCCATTCTTTCGGCACAGTCCAATCAAATACGTGCGTTCCGGTAGGAACCTCATGAACGGTCAATGGAATATGCCTTTTTAAGATATTTAAAGTTTTACGAACACCGTTACCCGTGATACTACGGCATATTGGGAATAACTCCGACATTAAATGATACATCTCTCTGCCATTTTCGTGAATATTGATGCCTGTTTTGAGATTTTCTTTAGCCACGATTTAAAAACCTTTATTGAACAAAATCCCCATACTGTTGATCTTTCTCAGAAATAACAACCACTTTTTCCGGCCAATTGATTCTGAATGCAGGATCGTTCCATCTAACGCCACGAGCATATTCAGGAGCAAAATACTCAGACATCTGGTAAAAAACTTCTGTACTGTCTTTCAGGGTTAGAAATCCATGCGCGAAACCTTCTGGAATATAGAGCATCTTCCTGTTTTCAGCAGTTAGTTCCACAGCCACCCATTGTTTAAAGGTTTCTGAATCAGGACGCAGATCGATAATCACATCACAAATTGCTCCCGTCGTGCATCGAACTAACTTAGCCTCTTCACAGGGGGCAGCCTGATAATGCATTCCCCGAAGGGTACCTTTTTTTCTGTTGAAAGAGATATTGCATTGAACCAATTTTGGATTAATGCCACACTTTTGGAATTCTTGCTTACACCAGGTTCTGGCGAAAAACCCTCGTTCGTCCTGAATCCTTTCGGGCTCTATAATGTAAACGCCTTTTAGGTTTGTTTCTTGGAAAACCATGATTTAAGTATAACGTAAGTTTGAATTGAGAATCGTGAGATGCTCGATCTTTTTATCTCTAAGAGAATTCTTCAATTCATATCGATTGTTTTTTGGTACAGTATGATTTTTATATGGTTCCTTACGGTAAACTGCTCTCGATTCACTGTTCATAGTACTTCTACCCCTGGAATGAACACAACAAATTTCCCACCCCATTCGCGTATATAAGCCATTTG
>JAUPKS010000134.1 GCA_030837315.1 Planctomycetota bacterium | reverse complement strand
GTGTCTTCCATGATCCTGACCTTCGGTATAGCGATAATACTGGAGAATCTGATTCTACTTATGTGGGGGGCCGATCCGAGACTTCTCACCACATCGTATACGAATAAGGTGTATGTAATCGGTCCCTTATATTTTCAATATCCAAGGCTGCTAGGATTTGTCATGGCTCTAGTGGGGGTAAGCGCTGTTCAGTTCTTTTTGAAAAGAACACTCACGGGTAAAGCCGTGAGAGCCGCTTGGCAACAGCCGGAGGCCTCTCAACTGTGCGGCATAAACCTGAAAAAGATCAGCATGATCACCTTCGGTGTAGCCATAGCCTGCTCTGGGGCCGGAGGGGTTGGTATGGCTATGCTATACTCGTTTGAGCCGCATTCTCACAATCTATGGTTAATCTATCTGTTTCTTGTCGTTATTGTCGGTGGTGTAGGAAACATTCTTGGCGCAGCGGCGGGAGGCATGATAATTGGTATAATAACCGGACTATCCATGGCTTTTATGCCTTATCAGTGGGTCAACCTGCTGACCTTTGGTCTACTCATGGTGATATTGGTAATCCGTCCTCAGGGACTTTTCCAAAGTGAGGTATGAGTGGCTCACGGAAATGATCGGTCAGGCTTCCACAGGGTCAAGTTGATCCTTGTTGGGATCATTTGTATCCTTGGCTTGTATCCTTGGCTTGCCCCACCCGTATATTTTATTTCGTTTGCGTTCAATGTGCTTACTAACATCACGCTCGCAACATCTTGGAACATTATAGGTGGTTACACTGGGTATCTGTCTTTTGGGCACGTTGCTTTCTTTGGAATTGGGGCTTATGCAACCGCTGTATTGGGAGCACGGCTTGATTTGGGGCCTGCCCTTGTCATTCTCGCCTCTCTTCCCGCCGGCGTCGTTTCTGCTCTAGTAGCCGTGGTAATTGGATACCCCTGCCTAAGGTTACGAGGCCCTTATTTCGCAGTCATTACTTTGTGTTTTGCTTTTGTCACTGAGCTTACGGTTCGAAATCTTGATTTTCTGGGAGGGGCTGATGGTTTATGGATAAAGGGACTAGCAATGCCGATCGAGACAAGCAGGTCAATATTTTTTGAATTGATGCTGGCATTGACTGTCTTATGCCTTTCCGTAGCCCACTGGATAGAGACATCCCGTTTTGGGGCGGGTCTCAGAGCAATCAAGGAAGACGAAGAAGTTGCCCAGACAATGGCGATAAACACACCAAAGCTAAAGATAATGGCTTTCGCCGTGTCGGCTTTTTTTCCTGGCGTCGCTGGGGGAATTTACGCATGCTATCTTACTTACATTCATCCTGACATTGTTTTTGACGTTAATATTTCTATCCTCATAGTTCTTATGGCCCTGTTCGGTGGAGGGGCCTCATGGGTAGGGCCTCTTGTGGGGGCCACTCTGCTCACGTTTGTTAATGAGGGCCTTTCAACGTTCGTCAATGCGGAATTTGCGAGAATAATATATGGTTGTGTTTTTATTATCGTAATAATTTTTATGCCCAACGGGATAGTCGAATTTCTGAAGAATCTTTTTGGGAAGCGTCCACTCCAAACTCAATTTGCAAAGAAATGAGTCAGGTAACCTCATTGGCCGAAGAGCTTTACCCGCTCCTAAGTTTACAAGGCTTCCATAGTCAATATATTGATTGAATAAAGACAATTTAGCGCCACGTTAATTGTTCACGGGAGATTCAGAAATGCCACAATGGAAAATTACACCTCTGGTTTTTGGTACGATTGACATCAAGAAGGAACAGTTGACAACAGGACTGGATGTCGGACTCCCGATAACGGTCCCATACCTGGGTTTTTATCTTACCGACGGCAAAGCGCATTTACTTGTCGATAACGGAATCAATTCGAAATATATCGTTGATGGAAAGGCTTGGGCAGGTAGTCCGGCTGTTGGTGGACAGGATTTTGTCATAAGTGCGCTGAATAGTGTAGGCATAGAACCGGCCCAAATCGAGACCGTGATTTACACTCATCTTCACAACGATCATGCCGGAAACTGTCACCTGTTTCCTGATGCGACGCATGTCTTTCAGGAGGCTGAATGGAAGGAACTGCTAGATCCTCTGCCCTCCATGAAAATTCGCGGGGACTACGACCAGGGCCTTATTCCCGAGTTAAGCAGGTTGCGAAGCCAGAAGGTCGTGGGTGATACTGAAATCCTTGAAGGCATAAAACTGACCCACACTCCTGGGCACACCGCGGGAAGCCAGTGCTTGATGGTTGACACTAAAGACGGCGTTTTCAATATTGCCGGAGACACTGTGCATGTTCTTGCGATAGCCTTTCCAGAAATGGACACGATGATTTTAATGGACGGAAGCGGTCTTGCCATTACACCTGCCCCGTCAAACTGGGGACCAGCCGTTCCCTCAAGTCTTGTATACGATCACTACGCATGGTTCAGGTCAATTTATAGGATCAAGTCAACTCTGAGAGGACCGGAGTTTTTGCTACCAGGCCATGAACCATCTCTTGTGGGAAAGACTTTTGGATAAACAATTCGCGTTTTTAGAATTTATTCGTACTTTCCAACGACATATTGACTCCAAATTGTAAGTCTTGACGCTCCGAGCAGGGGGAAGGGCTTATTATAAGGAGCAATTATTAGGAGAATATTATGGAGAAACTCATTATTACGGCGGCAATTTCAGGGGCTGCAACAGTACCCTCTCTCACTCCCTATCTTCCTATAACACCCAAACAGATTGCGGACTCGGCCATTGAAGCGGCAAGTGCCGGCGCAGCCGTAGTCCATGTGCACGCTCGCAGGCCGGAGGATGGTTTTCCTTCATCGGATCCCGAACATTTTAGGGAAATATTGACCAGGATAAGAGAAAAGTCAGATGTCGTTGTATGCGTCACCACTGGTGGATCAGCGATGATGACGGTTGAGGAGAGGGCCGCTGTAGTGCCTCTTTTCAAGCCGGAAATGTGTTCTTTCAATATGGGTTCAATAAATTTTGCTTTACACCCGGCATTAAGAAGTATCAAAGAATTTAAATATCCTTGGGAAAAACAGTACCTTGAGATGAGCAAGGATTTCGTCTTTAAGAACACGTTTAAAGATTTTGAATATTTATGCGATGTTACCTCGGCCAACAATACCAAACCAGAACTTGAAATCTACGACGTTGGGCATCTATACAATCTGGATTATCTGGTGTCAGAGAAACTCATGAAATTGCCGGTGCATATGCAATTTGTAATGGGGGTTCTCGGAGCGATAAGGGGGACCCCCGAGGACCTGACTTATCTAGTAACTAAAGCGACGATTTTATTCGGGAAAGAAAATTTTACTTGGTCGGTTATTGGAGTTGGAGCAGCTGAAATAAACCTTTCAACTATGGCTATTCACATGG
>JAUPKS010000133.1 GCA_030837315.1 Planctomycetota bacterium | reverse complement strand
GTGAGGGATTGGGTTCATGTTGAAGACCTATGTGCTGCTATTGATTTTCTTATGGGACATGGGAAGGATGGTGAGGTGTATAATATTGGAGGAGGGAATGAGCGGTATAATATTGATACAGCACATCTTATTTTGGACGAACTCAAAAAACCTCGCTCATTGATAGAACATGTGAAAGATAGGGAAGGGCACGACAGACGCTATGCCCTTGATTGTAGCAAGCTAATATCCTTGGGGTGGAAATCACAGATAAAATTTGAAAATGGCCTCAAAGACACGATACACTGGTATACAAATAACCAGGCGTGGTGGAAGCGGATAAAGAACGGTGAGTTCATGGAGTATTACAACAAGCAATACGGTCACCGGTTTGCACATACAAGTTTGCATCGAAATCGTTAGAAGCACATTTGTTGAGAAAGGAATGTGTTATGTTGCGTACGATAATTTCTAAAGATACAAGATGGGTTATGAATTTTGAGAAAAAAACAAGGCAGTTGCTGGCATCTGCTCGTAATTTTAAGGAAACGCACAAATCTCTTTTTGTGAAATGTGCCGTCATATTTATGTCGGTGAAGATCGGGCTCATTCTCCTTGTCACATTTACCACAATGGCATTTTTACTGAGCTCTGTAACACCGTATCTTGCCCTCGAGATGTCAAAGACGAAGGCGATGTTCTTCACACTTCCTTTAACGATGGTAATTACGCTAAAGTTATACTTCATCGGTAAGATATTGATGACGTATGATAGATCTAAGTTAGTAATGAAAGCAGTTGTTGATGTTATATTATGGAAGGGTAGGCACGGTATGCGTCGGCTAGGGGAAACTTTTTCTAAGGATTTATCGCTGCCTTCCCTTGAAAAGGCTAGAAATCACTAAAACAAGCTGTATAAATATTAGTGACTATTCGTGTGTATTTGAGTTAATGGATGGCTGAAATAGCTATTTCTTTCCTTCCTGCTTTTCAATAGCCTCAGCCTGTCGTAAGTAGAGCGGCAATAATTTGTCTATCTCACATCGATGTCCGGACCCATACATCTTTTCTCCTAATAAAGCCACATGTTCAACCTTTGGTAACGCCCACTCCTTTTTGTCGATAAAGATATCTCTTTGATGAAATACGTCTTTATAAGGTGGGACACCGTCTCCGAAAATAATTACCGGTCGTGGAAGGATCGATAAAAGTCTTTCAGGGAGAATTACTAGAAATTCAGTTAATTTTTTCCTTTGAGCTCCTTTCCACCCCTGTTCAAGACTTGCAGGGACAATCTTGTAGATACACGCGTAAACGTGATTCCGCCTGGCATCAAGGACAGGGCAAATATAAAACGGATCTGGGAAATTATTTTTTTGAAGTATGTCTTGCATCCTTCCTGCATCCCCCTCTTGAGAAGGGAGAGGAATAGGGGGGGTAGCATGGTTATAGTTTTCAGCGATGATGTCGAATATGGGTACGCCAATGACGGGTTTATGTAATGCGTAGGCCATTGTCTTTGCACAGGTCACACCTACACGCAATCCTGTGTATGAACCTGGTCCTACGTCCACTGCGATAAGGTCTATGTCTTTAGGTGTCCAACCAATTTCACGAAAAACACTTTTGATGGTAAGAACCAATTCTTTGCCGTGTTGCATACCACCAAAATCCTTTGTAATGACAATATGTTTATCCTCACAGATGGTTACTCCACCACTATTTCCTGATGTTTCTATTCCGAGAACTTTCATAAATAATAGAATATCAAAAACAATGGTGAAAATAAATGAACAATTGAAATGAACCCTCAGAAAATATGAAAAAGCTTCATGGCTGTTGATCGTAATGCAGATTTCTTCGATACCGAGATGGAAAAATTAGACACTTGGACAGAAGATGTGAAAAGCAGCATGGAAATTGAATTGAAAGTCAGGTGGAAAGTTTTATAACCGTAAGTTTATTATGATAGCTGTAACGCACACCGTTATAAATTCAAATACCCTGGCGGTCTTTGAAAACAAATTGACACAAAAGGTATAAACAGATAAATCGTAGTAACATGACTACAAGAGGAGGATTGATATGCTGCAAGTTGGATTACGGGAAGTAAATATGCACTTTTCAAAATATCTGAACTTAGTCAGACTCCTTTTGCTTGTATTCCATTAACGCATAATTTTTATCTCTTGCTATTTTTGGCCTTAGTTTTTGGAGTAGGTGAGGCATTCGTAACCTCATATTCAGCGGCAATGGTGGCTGAATTCTGAAAGGAACAGAATTATGGTGCTGCTATGGGAACCTTTGGGAGTATCTTTGATATCGGCCACGCATCCGGTCCTATCTTGACTGGGTTACTTCTGGCACACCTGAGTTATCAATACTCTTTTCTCATCATTGCTACTATCTTAATTCTTGCCTCGTTTATTTTCATTCTAACAGTTCGTGAAGGAAAAGTAGTCGTATTTAAACAGGAGGGTTCTTCTCCCAATTAGTCAATAAGAATTGAGAAGAAATTCCATTAACTCATTGAAAAGAGTGGACATTAGGTGTTTCCTATAGATAGATATAT
>JAUPKS010000132.1 GCA_030837315.1 Planctomycetota bacterium | reverse complement strand
TTTCAATTAAATATAACGAATCTCTTGAAAATGGTACAAGAACTTTTGAACTGCGTGGACGAAAAATGGCGTCTAATATTCTATTGATTATTTATTGAATACTGGTAGTATATTGAGACGCGAAAGGCTTTATAGGCTCCTGGTAAAAATTTATTGCCAATTTGGCAATAAATTAGGCTGCCTCGAACAGTAACTTTTAACCTCCCCTCCAGAAAGAAGGGCCAAGGGTGTTTTAACATGCCTCTCACATACCCCTTAATCCCCTCTTTCCAGAGGGGAAATTATCTGTTTGAAATTCCTAAACATTAAATGTAGCACTGACCGTTCGGCTGATGGCTCACGACGAAGCTATTGTGGTTGGCACTGGGTCGGAAATACCCCCCGTTGCCAGTTCCAACTCGTTCGGGTCGGGTTAGGAAATTTCAATGCACCTGTGATTGATGTATATTAAAAAGGAGATTGCCCGATGGTAGACATACTAGCAAGAGATATTATACTTATTATCTATGTTTTTTGGTTAATTATCACGGGAATATTGGTCTTTTTTATGCAGGCAGGTTTTGCTTTTCTGGAGAGTGGACAGGTTCGATCTAAGAATGCCTCCCACGTCTATATGAAGGTCTGTGCAAATATAGGTGTGGGCACACTGGTCTGGTGGTTGTTCGGATTTGCCATTTTTTCTGGTAATTGGAATTATTGCCTTATAGGAGTGACTGATCCGGGAAATGTGGACAAACTGAATGTGTATGGGCATTGGTTTACCATGTGGGGATTTTGTCTTGTCTCCTGCTCTATCGCATCGGGTTCCATAGCAGAGAGGTTTAGCTTTAAGGCGTACCTTATTTACGTGGTCCTCTATTGTGGGTTTATGTATCCATTTTTTGGATGGATGGCATGGTCTGCAGGACCACTCTTACGTTGGGGCTACGTGGATTATGCCGGCTCCGTGGTGGTACATTTCCAGGGCGGCTTAACGGCTCTTATTGCTGCAATGATCGTGGGTCCGCGGTTGGAGAAATACGCACGCACAAGTAAGAAATCATGGTTGTTTGAGTTTGGGCGTGGAGAATGTTATACCATTCCCGGCCACAATGTTTCACAAATGATGCTCGGCGTATTCATCTTATGCGTGTGTTTTTATGGTTTTAATGTAGGGTCTGTGTTGGTGGGGTCGTTATGTGAGCCAACCAATGCGGTAACAGCGCGGAAGATGATCGATATCCTTGTTTCTGATTTGCCTACGACTACGATCAATGTCACGATGAGCATGGCGGGCGGTATCCTGGGGGCGATGTTTGGCGGATGGCTGGTGAATAAAAAATCAGACCCGCTTACCACCGGAAATGGGGCAATAGCGGGCATGGTTTCTATTTGCGCCGGTGTCGGTTTTACCCATCCTGGTTTTGCCATTGTAGTAGGTATAATCAGTGGCGGGATTATCCCGCTGGTGGTAAAGTCACTGGATAAGATAGGGATTGATGATACCGTTGGCACCTGCGGGGTGCATTGTACGGCCGGGGCTATTGGAGGTATTGCGACAGGAGTAATGGGACTTATACGGCCTACGTATCACGGTGTGAGTTGTCATATCGGGATACAGGCACTGGGGTTTATCATCTGTATCGTCTACGCTTGTTTGTGCGCCATCATTATCTTTGGCGGGCTTAAGGCAATGGGCTTGGGGCGTGTAAGTGAAGAAGATGAGACAATAGGACTTGACATTTCCGAACATATGACACCAACCTATCCGGAATTTGTTTCTGGTGGTATAAAAGGATATTAGTATGATGCGTGCCTTAAGGTCGATATGGTTTGTTCTTATAATAGCCCTTGTTGTACAAGGGCTATTTTTTTCCGTACATGCCTCAGAAAATCCCTCCATGAGTATTTGGGAGAAACCACGCTATGAACAAGCCAGGCAATATGCAGAAAAAGGGTTAATTGATCGGGCCATACCCGAACTAATAAAAATAACAAGGCTTTATCCAGACAGCATGGAAGCCCATGCTTATCTCGGATGGGCCTATAGTCAGAAGGGTTTGATTTCTGATGCAGTAGAAGAATTTCAAAAGGTCTTGCAGATTAATCCAGACCTTCAGAGAGTACCCTTTAACTATCCCATGATAAAAGATACCCCTGCCGGGGTTAAGGAGTTTGTTGCTAATTTTGAGGATGTAATTGATTGGATAGATAGATTTTCCGGCGCACATGCAGTATTGGGTTTGTGTTATGTGCAGCAGGGAAGGTTGGGCGATGCCCTTAATGAATACAAAAAAGTATTAAACCTGGAACGCGGCGAGGGAAAAGAGACAATTTCTGGGATTGACCAGGCCATAAAGGAATACGAGGACGTTATCCGGCTAAAACCTGATTGCGTGGAGGCCTACATGAAATTAGCCTGTGCCCATGCAGAGAAAGATATGCTGGATATGTCCATTGCAGATATGAAAAAAGCGATATCCATCGAACCGGAACGGGGAGAAGCACATGTTTATCTGGCTTGTTTTTATGCCAGGAAGTTGATGCTGGACGAGGCCTTGGAAGAGCTGTATGAGGCGAAAAAAATTAGAGGCAACATACTTGAAACATTCCTCACGGAGGCCGGGCGCTGCATTGAGAATTGCATGTTTGACAAAGCAATCTCTGCAGCACAAGCCGCTATAAGGGTATACCCCAGGGATAAAAAGGCATATTGGCTGCTTGCAACGGCATATAATAGAAACGGTGAAATAGATAAAGCGATTGAAATATGCAAAGGGTTTTTGTGTCTGTATCCGGATGACGTTCATGTGTATGCATTCCTTGGTTGGATTTATGTACAATGCGATTTGTTCAAAGAAGCGAAGGAACTGGTAGAGCGGGCAATTCGTATCGAGCCTGAAAATGCCGAAATTCAGGCATTGATGGCTTTTCTCTATGTTTCTCAAGATCAGCTCCATGAAGCTGTAGCGATGTGTAACACGACGATTGATACCTTGTCGCTGCAAAACAATAGGGTACGTGATTATGGATGGATCCGCGGAAATGTCCCTTCGATTGAACAAAAATTCAGAGAGGTTATGGATGTTCTGGAGGTAAAACCCGATTATACAGAAGCCTATCTGTGCTTAGGGTGGTTATATTCAAAAAATGGAGAAGCGGAGCTGGCAATTAACTCATTCAGGAAGATTTCTGAGTCAACGCCGGATTCATACAAGGCTCATCTGTATTTAGGAAACACATATGTGCAGAGAGGACAAATAAAGGATGCGTTAAATGAGTATCGTATGGCATTACATCATGTATCGAATGCACACGGAAATAATAAAATTACGCAATAAGACGGCAATACGTTGTCTGCAGGTTGCCGCATATACAATATAAACTTCGATGGGCTTTTCTTTAGGGGAAAAATAGTTGTTGACAATAACAACAATAGTGCCGTACTATGAGAAACAGTAATTTAACTTGAAATAATTATCAGCAATTTTTTAGTTCTTTGATAACCCAGTGCATAATTAAGAATACATTACGATAAAGGCAAACCTTGAGCAATCAGGGAACGCAAAGTAAAGTATCT
>JAUPKS010000131.1 GCA_030837315.1 Planctomycetota bacterium | reverse complement strand
GTGCACTTTCTTTAATACCTTTACCTACAGTTCCAACAACGTTGAACCGGTGTCCACCGGGTGTCGCAGAAATTTGAATTCGGTATAATGAATAGCGTCCCTCATTTGAGTCAAAACCAACAGTAAAAAGGTCTCCAGGAGCTAGCGAACCATCTGGAATCATTTGAGTCGAACCCAACTCTTTGCATGGAACAAATGTCTCCTGTCCATTTATTTTGTTAATGTACGAAAGATTTACCTTGGCATACTCGATGCCGCCCATCCGTTTGAGTTGTTCTTTAACCCTCCGGCGAAGTTCGACGGCAAAAGTAAGATATTCTTGTATCTCCTGTTCCGAACACTTACCATCAGGGTGAATCAATTTAACAAGGCCGGAGACTGTTTTTGCAATAGCCCTTCTATCTCGTTCTTCAACATGATTCCCAAGGCTAAAGAGGCGATCATAGGCATCAGTATAGTTGCGTCTCCTGAGTTCGGTATGAAAGATTTCTGCTAGATAATCGGCGATAAAGCCCATGTGATACGTAAAATAATCAGGCTGCATTTTTGGTAATTCCCATCCTGGCAAGTAAGCATGCCATCGGTCATGAAATGCCAGATCATTACGGATTGTTTCCGGTAAGGCATTAAAAAGATGTGAGATACGAGCAGTTGTTTCTACATCCCCATCAAGATTGCCATTAAAGACGATCCCTGCATCAGCCGAAAGGGTTCCCTTGTCGTCTCCCCTTGAAAAAGACCCCTGTTCCATATAGCCTTTATACATCTGTTTGTCACTTTCAGTCTTGAAATTGGAACCTGCTACCTCATCAAACGCCACCAGATCGAATTTCAGGACGAGACCCGGTTTATCCTTGCGATTCTTCCACCCAAAGAGATCCGGCACACCTCCCTGTCCTCCGGAAAGGAGAATGACATAAGGAGAAATTTCCCGATAAACAAAGGACTTGCCGGTTGCACGTGGTCCCAGTTCTATAAGGTTATAGTTTTTTTCAACCATAGGGATCAATCGCAATAAATATAACAATTTACGACGAGGTGTAAAATCTTGATGTGTTGGTTCGTATCCTATAGATCGGAGAAGAATATTAATCCATTCGTCCCGTGTACATTGATTACGTCCTTGAATGAATTCTTCAAAGTTCGTACTGGCAATTTGTATGGGCGCAAGACGCTGGATGGCAAAAGGTCGTATAGCGCCGTCGGTGGCAAGGGTATCATCATAAATAAGTTCGATGTTAGCCCAGATACCACCGGTAAGAAGCCGTTCGTGCTTGTGAACTACTTCATGGTCAATGTGAACCTTATCCAAACCGCATGTCGCAAGCCGGGACCAGAATTTGCCTCCCTGTACCTTTTCATCAAAGGTAACCGTAACGAGATCGATGAGTTTTAGTGACCGCGAACGTTGTAAACGTGCCTTAATTAATTCTGACTGATCGCCCCTTACAATTCTCTCTGCTATAGCGCCTTTTACCTGTTCAAGGCCTGTAGAATCTCATCCTCGTGAGTTGTTGAACAATACTTACCAAGAAGATATTCCATAACGTATACGGGAACGTTAAAGCCTACCTTGAGCTTTTTAACAAGGTCTTTGCGGACAATGCGCCCTGGAAATGCAGCAGCGAGCTTATTGTCTAAGTCATCCATTATAATCTGCTTAGTCATATGTTTTTATTTTCCATTTAAAACCATCCATCAAGTTCTATCTGTAAAATGACGCTAGTTCTCTCCAGGATTTCCTCATCATCTGCATCGAAAAGTACAATATCAAGATTAAAGCCCACTTTTGCTTCTGCGCCTTCCACCTTCATTAAATCAAGTGTTTTTGATCCACCACCGGGTTCTATTGACATGGGATTCCTTGATTTGAAGATCAGTTTTCCTGTCATGGGATCTTGAACTTTTACACATACCTGACGTGACAAGAGGTTTTCATCCACCGTTCCAAACATTCTTTTCTGCATGGCGGCCGGTGCTACTTCGATCTTTTGTGCAAGAGAAACAATCTGCGCAACAGGCTTCAGTACAGCAGCAATCTTCTGGGCCTTTTTCGGCCATTGTACAACTACTACAGGAATAATTAATTCCTGAAGAGTTGCGCCACCATGGAAAAAACCCAGCCCTCCATACGTTTTAAATGCATTGATGCTGCGCGGAATAGAACAATCGAGGTTACTTCTGGTTACTTTGCAGGATATAGCCGTCGGATGTTTAAGATTGTGTCCGACCACTGCCCTCCGTGATGTCCACAATATTTCACCAACAGGCTTTGGTTGAACCTCATCGGTTTCCGGTTCCCAGCGGAAAAATCCGTGATCGGTGACTACTAATACCTTTGAATAGCCAGCCGAACGGAGGCGCCTGACAACACGGGCATACAGTTCCAATATCTGGTCCAAACCGAGCGGTTTTAATTTCTCATCATGGTCGTCAAAGTCATCACCGAAAACAAAAACCAATTTACCCAAAGATTTTACGCTGATTAGATCAGCCATTTTTGGGTTTAATACATTTTCAATAGTGAGCATTGCATGATCTTTCAGTTTATATTTTTTCTTTAACCATTCCTGACGTTTTTCAGCTTGTGAGAGATTTCCGGAAAACCCTTCTGCCGTAACGCTCCACGATGCATCTTTTGCAGTATTTAATTCTACGTTTAGGTATGCTGATATCCCTGGAAGGGTGAATGGCATTCCCAATGCAGTAATTGATGGAATTGGTGCAATTGCCTGAGAGATCGCAGCGCGAGGTGAAGGTTCTCCCTGATTTAACAACTCGGCAAGTCTACACCCCAAATCATAACGACAGGCATCTAACACCAAAACAGCCACCGGGTCTTTCGAAGACGCCTTTTCCACAAAATCTTTAATGGCATCCCCAGCAAAAGGAAGGTTCAAAGTTTGAACACCTGCATGCGAAAGCAGTTCAGAGAAAGCCAGATTGATCCTATCCAGATGCCTGAGATATGCCTTGCGTATCGTTATTCGAATTTCTGCCAATCCATCAGGAATTTCTGTACTTTCACAAAACAATACCTCACCTGCGTGGTCAACTTGCCAGCCAGTATGGGTAAACCATGTCACTGCATCTATTGGTGCCTTCCAGGTAGTTTCTATACGTGACTGTTGATATAAGAGGCTTGCTATTTTCGTCATATCGACAAGATATCCCCAGGGGATTTTTGAATGTGCATCTTTTCCCCAATAACCCTGGGCGTGGATTTGATAGTCGGTTATCTTTTCATCTGAGTATTTTGCCAGTGCTTCAAATGTACCAATCGAGGCAAGATGCTCAGTTTCTTTTGAAGCAAGGTATTTTCAACAACAGGAGAAGCAAAGGGAAGAGATAGCTTTTTTACGCTTTTTGCCCAATATTGAAGTGTTGTAAGCTTATCTGCTTCAATAGCCAGTTTCTCAAAGCTATCCACAAGATCAATCTGTTTCTGCCATCGATAAAGGAGTTTTAAAGCACGCTCTCTTAAAGCGCCTTGCGGTATAATACGATCTTTATCAGTCGGCTGGTTTTCCGGGCATTTTATCATCGCATCTGTAACGAGCAGGGACGCCACAGCTTGGATACGCCACTGATCTACGTCCAAAGCTCCGAGGTTATTATTTTTTAGCTTGTTATTGAAAAACGGTGGTAATCCATAATCTTCTATAACTCTGCGATTGAAAACAGGAATGCGATCTCCTGTTATAAATGTATCAAGTGGCTTACCATACGAGGCAAGAATTTGCAGAAAAAGGTCGTCATCAATAAGAGATGTCTTCACTTGCCCTTTTGAAAGATTATCCTTCCAGTGTTCGAGTGGATAGTCAAACCACTCTTTGACATGTGCAGGAAGCAGAGGTTCTAAATCTGGAATCTGTTCAGGTGGAATTTCAACTCCATAACTAGACAGCGCTGAAAGCAGACTACCCTCTTTCACTTCCTCAGCCTGAGATTCAAATACCTTGAAATACGTGATTTGTTCGCGGCTGACCGGCAACCAGACAATACGAGGGGAACGGGGAGATTTATAAAACTTCTCTCTGAGGATAAGTTCGTGGGTTTCCTCTGCCCATAGTTCGAATGTACCATTATTTGCAACTGTCTGTAAGAGATCCTTCCAAACACGACATGGATCACACCATATCATGAAAGAAGGCGGAGAGGTCTTTTTATTAAGATACTGGAGAATTTCCTGTCGGAGCCAGTTGCTAAAGCTGTTTGAAGTAACGGTCACAGCCTTACTTCCTCCATGACAGTAACGTTACAACGCCTGGCAATCTCCAGAGCGAGTTGTCTAAAATTCTCCCTTGCATCCATTACAGCTTTTGCATGAGAGCCAATAGCACCATCGGCAGGTGTAAGATGAAACATGGGCTTATGAGCCTCCTGTGCCATAGGCATCAAGCTCCTATAGTGCTTTACTAAACCGAGACAATGAGGGTCCTTCCCCTGTTTATCGAGTTTCATTTCTTTCCCAATGACTTCTGAAGAGTAAACATTTGGTATTCGTGCTGCCCATCGTTCATAAGCCTTTACTGGACGATCTAGCCTCATGGCGTGTTGCATGAATATGTACCCTTTGGGTTGTATATTACCTTCCGGAAGCTCCAGCTCCTTTATTTGGCATCTGATACGCCGGTCTTCCCATTCTTTCCGCCATGTACGTATAGTAGATCCCAGGTTTTTAAGCGCTTGAAGTAAAAATAAGTCCGGGGCAAGTGGAACAATAAGATAGTCGGCGGCCACAAGCGCTGCACGGTTAATAGCGCCAAGGTTTGGGCCAAGGTCAACCAGAATAATATCGGCTTGAATCTCATTGGCGCCGCGCTGTAACATACGCCAGAAGGCTGAAATCACACGGTATGCCCGCTCTTTTCCATCGAGGCACACTGGCCACTGTGAAGAAAGCTCATCCTCAAATCGAGCAAGGGAAAGATCGCCCACCAAAAGGTGAAGATTATCAGTAATTTCTTCAATATAAGGTCTTTCACTGATATCTCCAATGCCTCTCAAGAGGGGTTCGATACAGCCATAGACGGTCTTATCGTGAGTATCCTCAGGCCATAACTCTTCCAGCCTATCATCATCAAGAAAAGCCGAGGTCAGATTTGCCTGAGGATCAAGGTCTGATGATAATACCTTCAATCCAATTTCTGAATACATCCATGAAAGATGATACACAAGAGATGTCTTCCCCACGCCACCTTTATTATTGAAAAAGGCGATAACAGGAACACTCACGGTACTCTCCTTATAGTAACCAGTATGTGCGTTAGTTCTACGGTAAATTCAGGCATCGGATTGCCATTTTTCTTAAGCTCTTCGCGCGCAATCTGAATTCCAACCCCAAAACGCTGAACATATCCAAGTACCTTCATAGCCTCAGCAAGATGAGGATTACGATAATCAGTTACTCCCGGTTGTCCGAAATTTTCACGGGACACCTGTCCAAACGGGCCACCCGGACTGTGAATCTCTATACGATCTGAAAACCAGTAGATGCGGACTGGCGCATTAGTGCCCTCATAGGTGCGATGAAGCACTGCATTGCGTGTGAGTTGTTGAAGCGCCGGCATTGGATATTCAGGATGTCTGACCTCTAACGTTCCGGCGGTAATAGAGGATGCCACAGAATTATGTGCCTCTAGTATCTCATCCAGCCTCCGTAAAATATCTATGAGGGTACCGTTGACCTCTTTCTGATCACGAATAGGGTCGGTCAATACATTCCCGTCAATACGTAAAAATTGAATGTAGTCGCAGGGAATATGCCGTTGTGGGTCTTTCCCCAGTACCATCATGCTGAGCACTGTAGGTTGCGCATTATTGTCCATGAATCGTAGTGCAAGGAGTTGGTCCTCAATAGAACGTTTGTTTTGTTCAAGAATTTCTGGGGCAACTGCAAGTGGCAGGTATTCTCGCTTAAAGAGGTCAAGGTCAAGATCATGTATTGTTGCAGAAGTTAATGGCTTGATATCGAAGGGTATATCTCTTGCCCGCCTCCGCTCTGCAAGCCTGGATTCTTCCTCTCTAGTGGCAATCGCCCGTCGTGGGCCTACCCGTATCCACGTCCTTCCTCTGAGACGAACAGGAGGGGCAATGGAGGGTTGAACGATAACAACTGCAAGCTCACATCCACAAAGTACCTTCTTTTCTACTGCCATAGAAGGCATTGGTTGAATATTTCCATCGTCCCGCATATCTGCAAGGTTACGCAACAGTTTATCCGTTACCTGAAGTCCTTTGCAAGTACCGTCATCATTAACCCCTATAAAAATAAGCCCTGGTTTTCCATGCCCAGGTAAATCGTTCGCAAAGGCACATATCGCCTGACGGATACTATTGGGATCTGAAAGCTATGGCTTCCTCTCCACACGATCAGACTCCATATCTTTAAACAATGCTTCAAGTTCTGAATTATTCATAAACTACATCTGTCAGAAAAATATATGTGCCTTTTCTTTTAATCTACAAGCATTTCCTTAATTACATCCTTCACTTTTCTAATCGCTGTACCCTCTATTTTACCTAGCTTTTTTACTAATCTTTTTTTATCGACGGTTCTAATCTGGTCTAAGACAATCCAACCGTCTTTCCCATGAAATTTTATGCGTATCCTTGTCGGATATTCATGAGATTTTGTGGTCAGAGGCGCTATAATGACAGTATTGATAGTATCATTCAATTCATCAGGAGAGATGACAAGGCATGGTCTGGTCTTTTGTATTTCATGACCTATAGTTGGATCCAGATTAACGAGGAAGACTTCATATTGCACGTTACCACTCCCAGTCTTTCATCTCTCTATCAATGGAATCATCTATAAGCAGGGTGTCTTCTTCCCTCTTTCTCATTGAACTAAACGCCTCTTTCCATCCCTTCCTTGGTTTTTTCTTAAAGGGTTTTATTATGATTTTGTCTTCTTCTGTTTCGAGTTCTGCTTCTTTATCCAAATGACATTGTTTTAATATGGCTTTGGGGATTCTTATTCCCTTGGAATTACCGATAGTTATAATATTTATCTTCATAACGGCCTCATATTGAATGTTTAGACACGTAACCACAGATTGCACAGATTTCACAGCATAAATTACTTGGTAGTAATTATAAAGTAATTACAATAAAAAATCAACAATATGTGTGTAATCTGTGGTTTTGTTACTTCCACCACCCCGGCATGGGCAGTTTCCCTTCACGACACCACCTGCGCTCGTCTGCACGCCATTCGGCGCGGTCGGCAATCGCCTTGTCCAGGTCTTTGCCGAGAAGCACCTCTGAGGCAAGCAGACCTGCCTTCTGTAATGGCGCGATATTTACCCGAACTCCATCATTAATATCGGGATAATATCCACCCTCCTGTGCAATAAACTCCTGAATAGTTTTCGGCGGTGGACGTTTTCCATCCAGACTGGCAAATTTGTCATAGAGCGGCTGTGTTGATAACCAATCCTTCCATGTCTCAGCTTCCGGGCATTCCCATGATTCAATCAGATTCCGAATCGTTTTGGCTTTCAAAATCTTTTGTTCAATATCCCTTTTAAGTCTTTTCATCTCTTCTTTCAATCTTTCAGGAGTGTTTCCCTTTTCCAGCGCCTTTGCTGAATTATGAGCATTTGACTGCATCTCATCAAGAACCGATTTTAGTTGTCCTTTCTTCTGGTCGTTCTGCTGTCTGATGGGGATTAATGCTACTTCGTCAAACCTCTTCCACCATACATCACACGCCCTTGAAATGGCGCCTTTTATCATCTCTTTTGTATGGGCAGAAATTATGGGGGCAAGATCTGCCGATATCGGATCGGTTTTAAATTCCTTTTCATTTGGCATCTTTGGACATACTGCGGCACAATGGTGGTCGAGGTGTGTAATGGCGCTAAATATCCACTGGGGAAAATCTTTATGCAAATCAGTTGCACGTGCCGATTCCTCCCATGAACCCAGAGTCTCCTCCTGTATGGTTTGACTCAACTTTCGTAGCCAGCATGCTGTGAGGGATAGCATGGCATCATTGATTGCATACTGACGCAAGGTTGCCTGAAGATTTTCAGGACAGAAGCCTGTACGGGCAACATCATCCAGTTTTTGGTCTAAAGATTTTAGCTCGTCAATCCATCCCTCAAGACGGATCTTACGTGTGGACTGCTCTGCCGTTAACTCATGAATACCTTCTAGGGTACGCAATTCCGTCTCATATCGGCCCTTGAGTTTATCCACATAGAGCCTTCGGATATCGAGTAAGGTTGTTGGCCCAAGCTTGTGATAATAGAGCAGACATGAGAATGCGGGTCCTTTTGATTGTATACCAGCAGTAAGCGCTCCCTTTGATTTTCTCCTATTTCCAATTGCCAATCTTCCATCTCCTGATTCTATCTGCCAGGCGATAGGGCGTTTTTTAAACTGTGAGATATGCCGTTTGAAAAATGGTACTGAAAGCCATTTCTCCATGCTCATGCCAGCAATCTCTTCAAACTCCCGTTCAATAGAAGCCATGTTGCCCCCAGGGAATTCATCGGCAATCCGTTCACGAACCAGTTCAAGCAATGTCTTTTCACCACATCCCTCTGTAATGGGAATAATCCCATCCTCATCTGCCCACGGTGGCACTGGTTCTCCTGCCTCAATCTGTTTGGGCCAGCGGTGGCCAAGGAGTCGAAGGTGACACGTTGCTCCTCTGGTATGCATCGCCAGCCTTCCTTTTCAATACCTTCCTTGAGCAGCCAGTAGACCGATATGGGGTGTATCTCAAGTTTTTGAGAGAGTTCTTCTAAGAATGTTTCGGGAGGGATGGGGATATGTGCCCCGGCAATAACTTTTTCATCATCTTCATTATCC
>JAUPKS010000130.1 GCA_030837315.1 Planctomycetota bacterium | reverse complement strand
GTCGCCTTTATTGGAAGGTAAATGATACATGGCGTCCAGCATAAAACTCTCAAATATAGCCCGGAGTGCCCTTGCCCCCGTCTTCTTTTCAAATGCCTTTTTGCTGATTTCTATTAAGGCTTCGTGGGAAAATTCCAATTTGGTTTTTTCCATCTCAAAGAATTTTTGATACTGCTTGACCAGTGAATTCTTTGGTTCCATCATGACTTTGATCAGGTCTTCCTGAGTCAGTGGCATTAAGGGTGCAATGATAGGCAATCGCCCGACAAACTCTACAATCATTCCATAATCGACGATGTCCTCAACTTCCACTTTGCTCAAAATTTCACCGAAAGATTGATCCTGCTTATCTTCTTTTTGCGTATCGAATCCGATGCTTGTTTTTCCAAGTCTCCTCCGGACAATTTCCTCCATCCCCGTAAAGGTTCCACCGCAAATAAAAAGAATGTCCCTCGTGTTCATTTGAATATACTGCTGTTCTGGATGCTTCCTGCCCCCTTGTGGCGGTATATTCGATATGGTACCTTCCAGCATCTTGAGGAGGGCCTGTTGTACCCCTTCGCCAGAGACATCCCTTGTTATAGAAGGATTCGTACTTTTCCTGGCGATCTTATCAATTTCGTCAATATAAATAATTCCCTGTTGGGCACGCTGGAGATTAAAATCCGCATTTCGCAACAAGCCCAAAAGTACATTTTCTACGTCTTCTCCCACATACCCGGCCTCAGTGAGGGTAGTTGCGTCAGCAATGGTAAAAGGAACGTCAAGTATTCTGGCAAGTGTCCTTGCCAGAAGTGTTTTCCCTGAGCCTGTAGGCCCTATAAGTAATATATTGCTTTTCTCTATCTCAACCCCATCGTTGTCGGATCGTGTAATCAAACGTTTATAATGATTATAAACGGCCACAGCAAGCGTTTTTTTTGCCTTATCCTGACCTATGATATATTCATCTAAATGTTCTTTTATCTGTGCCGGGATGGGTATTTTCTCTATAGGTTTTGTCTGGGGGTGTTTTTGTTCCTTTTTCAGCAGCATGTGACAAGCCTCTACGCATTCATTGCAGATGAAAATATCAGTATCGCCTTGAATCAACCGGCCTACCGCATCGTAGCTTCTTCCGCAAAAGGAACAATTTTTCTTCTCCCCCGCAGGTTTTTTTGCCATATTATCTATACCTCAAAAATATCAATACTACCAGTGGTCAGAATGTATTTTTGTAACAAAAAAATGATAACAAACAGTTTCGTATTATGCAAATGTTTTTAAGATGCGGAAGAATCCTCACGGTTTCACTCTTTTTTATCTACCGCACGTTATACAAAGGCATTTCGTACTCCGACATTTTTCCAAACGCCTCAGCAGGTAAAGGCTTACAGAATAAATATCCCTGCATCTCATCACACTGCCGTTGTTTCAGGAAGATAAGCTGTTCCTCATTCTCAACCCCTTCGGCAACAACCTTGAATCTCAGGCTTTGCGCCAGGGCAATAACTGACGAAACGATCACCTTGTCATTGTGGTCCGTCACAATGCCATTCACAAAATGCTGACTGATTTTGAGCTTATGAATAGGAAATTTTTTAAGGTAATACAACGAAGAAAAACCTGTGCCAAAATCGTCGATGGAGATTTGAATGCCCAAACCACTCAACGTGTCCAGCTTGTGGATAGTAGCTTCTATATCTTGCATGGCAATACCCTCAGTAATTTCCAGTCCAAGAAGATGTGGATCCAGACCGGTTTTTTGCAACACAGACATAACAGTTTCCACGAACTTGGGTTGCTGGAACGTATGCGCTGAAATGTTCACCGCTACGCACAACGGTTGGAATCCGGCATCCTGCCAGACCTTGATTTGGGCACAGACGGTATAGAGTACCAATTCGTCGATGAAGACAATGATCCTGGTGTTTTCTGACAGGGCGAGAAATTCCTCAGGGAGCACCAGTCCCCGATCCGGGTGCCGCCAACGCACCAGGGCCTCCATACCGACAACCTGGCCGGTACTGATATTCACGAGCGGCTGGTAGTAGACCACAAACTCCTCGCGGTCCAGCGCACGGCGTAGACTCGTTTCCAGCTTCATCTTTTCAAAGGTTCTCGCATGCATGGCTGGTGTGTAGAATTGGTAGTTATTTCTCCCCTGTTCCTTGGCATAATACATGGCGGTATCGGCATTCTTCAGCAAGGTTTCGGCGTCTTCTCCATTGGTGGGATAGAGGGCAATTCCAATGCTTGCCGTAATATAAAGTTCGTGCTTACTGATCATCCATGACTGTTTGAATGCCCCGAGAATTTTACACGCAATATCGATTACGTGTTCCTCTTGAGTGATTCCTAACACTAACAGAGTGAATTCATCACCAGCGAGACGAGCAACGGTGTCTTGATCACGCACACAGCTTTTCAATCTGTCTGCGACCTCACGCAGCAACAGATCTCCCATAGTATGCCCCAGAGCATCGTTTATACCCTTGAATCTATCCACGTCCAGGAACAGTACGGCAAACATCTCGTTCATACGGTGGGCGTGGGCTAACGCCTGGGTTAGACGATCATTGAACAATATACGGTTGGGGAGGGAAGTAAGTGCGTCATGAAAAGCCATATGTTTGATTTTTTCCTCCATCCACTTACGTTCGGTGACGTCGTTTGCCAGCACAACCTCAGCATGTCTCCCTGCAAAGGTTATTGTGTGCGAGTTAATTTCAACGTAGATGATACTTCCATCCTTTTTCCGGTGCCTCCAAATACCCGCCATATCGAATCCACTGCCAACCCTCGATACACTATCAAGAAGAGCCGGGATATCTTCAAAAGGACGAATGTCCTTAAGGGTCATTGCAAGAAATTCTTCGCGAGAATAGCCGTAGTGGGAAATAGCTGCATTGTTGACGGCAAGAAAAGAGAGCGTTTCGAGATCGTACACCCACATAGGGTGCGGATTGCTTTCGAACAAGAGTCGGTATTGTTCTTCGCTGTCGTACAGTGCCTCTTCTATCCGCTTACGCTCTTCGATTTCTATCTTTAGTTCTTTGTTTGCCTTTACCAATGACGCTGTTCGCTCTGCTATGCGTTGTTCTAAAGTGTTGTTGAGTACCATCAGTGCTTCTTCCATCCGCTTGCGCTCAGTAATGTCCTGAACCGTCCCGTCCATCTGAATCGCCTTGCCCGTATTGTCAAAAACAACTTCGGCTTCTTCATGGACAATACGCTCTGAACCATCTGGTAAAACTATGCTATGGTCAATACTGAACGGCTTTCTCTCATATAAGGCATCATGAACGGATTTTTTTACAAATTCTCTGTCATTGGCACAAACAGAATCAAGGAATACCTCATACGTTGGACAAAGTGACTGCGGAACTAAACCAAAGATATGATAGACCTCATCGGACCAGCAAAATTCATTTTTTGTAATATCCCATTCCCAATTCCCCAGATGTGCAATTCGTTGTGCATTGGCAAGACTGGCCTGGCTTTTCCGCAGCGCTTCCACTGCCAGATTGCACTTCCTCCGCTCCTTCGCCTCAATCATTTCCCGCTCAATAGCGGGGACGAGTCGTGCCAGATCGTCCTTCATAACGTAGTCATGCGCGCCGGCTTTCATACATGCCACCGCATTACCCTCGCCGATAGAACCTGACACGATAATGAATGGCAGATCGAGTCCGCTGAGTTGCAACTGTGTTAATGCCCCAATTGCGCTGAAGTGAGGCATGGAGTGATCAGCAAGAACAATATCCCACGCATGATTTTCAAGCATCATCTTCATGGCTGATGCTGTTTCGACCCGTTCAAACGTTGGAGCATAGCCGCCGCATCGTAGTTCACGCATCAGCAGTTCAGCATCG
>JAUPKS010000129.1 GCA_030837315.1 Planctomycetota bacterium | reverse complement strand
TTACAAGCCCGTATATAATGTTAAGTCTGTTGCGCATAGATATGACTCCCCCCTTCCCAATTGGAGCCTATGTTGTAATCATAAAGAAATTTTTAGTAAAAAATACAACAACAGTAAGAAATAAAAAAATAGGAATCCTCATATTATTTATGCGAGTTTCCAGCAATGCATGGACAAACCCTGTCCCTGTACGCTTTGAGCAGGGATTGTTTGCCCTTCCTTCACTGGAAATCAAAAGCAACTATTGCAAAATATGCATCAACAAAAAAGATACGTCCGTTCTTTCCAAAATGAATTGTGAAGTCTTAAGCCATTTTGTAAATGGGTACATGTTCAAATGGTGACATAGAAACTCCATTTTTCAGTTACTATGTATCCATTTCTACGAACAAATGGTTAGCATGAATCTTCATTTCTATATTATTACAACCCCCTTCACCCCCTTTGCTAAGGCGAAGTCACCACCCCCTACCCCCGCCAGCGGGGGACAGTGAAGTCCCCCTTAGCAAAGGGGGTGCAGGGGGTTGTAATTCTTTGTCAACGAAAATGCATAGAGTTGTCTCATTCCCCGTCGGTCCAGACCGTCTTATGATTTCTCAGAATAAAGAATCAAATAATCGATGATTGTCCTCAGCGAACGGCACGCACATAGTGATTGATGTCGAAGGCGAAACCGTAGTAGCAACCACCGAAGAGGAAAAAGACAACCCAGGCGCTCGAAGCGCTATAGGTATCTAATGTCCATATCCACCGCTGTTGTTTATCAAATGTATGATCAATATACAAATCGCCCTTCAGTTCTGTTGGCTCCATAAGTGACATGGCCTCTTCAAGGGTGGGCAATCTCCAATCTCGGTAACCGGCAAAATTTTGACTATTCAAGGCCTCTACATAGTCCTTTGCTTTTTTATATGGCATCTCTTTCGTAGAACCTGACTGCTGCCACATGAGACCGCTTGCATAGTCATAGACCACCCTTCCGTCCTTCTGTAGTTCATAATTATTGGAAAAACCAGGCGCTGATTCATTCCATCGATAATCAAAAAAACCCTTTTCTTTGAGCATGGATTCTACATCATCTACCGTAAGGTTTTCTCTAGGTTTTGAGCGCAGTGCTCGTTGCTTTTGTTCTGATTTTGAAGGCAGAGTTGTGGGTTTTGTAACCACTTTTGCAGATGGTGTAGGTTCTGCCTTTTGCTGCAACAGAGGTTCTGTTTTCCCTTTTTCAGGCACTTCCTGTTGAATTCCTGTTTTTCCTGGAGCAATCAGATTCAATGCATTTGCGCGATACTTCAATGCCTGCATTAATTTTTGGTATGCTTTCTCCTCAAGCAGATTGACATACTGCCATCGGCTTAATCGCTCAGGCATATCACATGCTTCTAATTTTACCGGGATAATGAATATCGTGCCTTCTGGTTGTTTATCTGCTTCATCCAGGGCAAATTTGATTTCTTTCTGAACATATCCAGTCTTATTTATTGCACCTTTTGACAGGCATACGATGACGATGTCAATAGTCTTTATTGCATTCCTGATTTCTACTTCCCAATCTTGACCCGGTAATAAATCCTCCTCATCAAGCCATGATTCAACATTCTCGTCACACAATCGGTGATAAAGATCTCTTACAGCAGGCTTGTCGCCGGATGAATGACACAAAAAAACTCGTAATTTTCTCATGGGTTTATCAAATATTTTGAGGTTTACAATTTTTTGATTATTGATAACAATTCAGCCTTTTAAAATTTGTCAATACAATCAGGCATTACTGAACTTTGCCAGGTCGAAGTAATTGCCAGCATCAAAAACACCCCGGGCACCTCTTTTTAGAGGGGAGAGCACAATTCCCCTCTAGAAAGAGGTGATGTAGGGGTGTGTCTCATATCAGAAAATGCCTTGCTCATATTTGCGACCGATGATTTCGCTTAATTCGATCTCCATGCCTGATAAGGTTATGAGACCTAGATATGCTTCGGCTCAAACTCAACGAGAAGGTCTATATCGCTGTCCGGCCCAAAATCGCCATGCAAGCAGAAACCAAACAGCGACAGCTTGCGTATATGGTGCCGCTTGCAGAATTCGGCGATCTTGTCTTTTGGCAATACTACATGGCATTTTCTTCCCATTATCTCCACTCCCCATGATTTTGAGACCTTCAAACCTTGATAACGGCTATTTTAAATCTAACTATCCCATTATGTATCGACTTTTCCATCAATACCATCCCCCAATTACCAAAGAGTTCTAAGTAAGTGAATATTCTTTTAGAAAATCTTCCCTCATCCCTCATACTTCCTCAGATGATTCAGTTTCTTTTACCTCTTCGATTTTCCAATAGGATAAAGCTTTGTCTAAATCAAATCGTATTTGTGAATCGGGTTTCCACGAAAGATGTGGTGCCGATGATTGACTGTGTGGTGCTTTTTCAGGACGATCTACTTGTACTCGTGCCGGAACATGGAAACTACTACCAAGGACAATTGCTTCACCTGCGCTCAGGATTGTAATTTGATCCAGCAGACGGCGTGATTGGCTTGGGACAATCCTTCTGAAATGTTCAATATCGTCGGGATTCTGCAACCGATGCATT
>JAUPKS010000128.1 GCA_030837315.1 Planctomycetota bacterium | reverse complement strand
TGGATCTAAACCAGAGGCAGAACCATATCATGGCAGAGATTAACCAACTCAGTCAGGTGTGCCGCGAGTCAAGTTCTGATGTTATTGTCATATCAAATGAGGTTGGTCTTGGTATTGTCCCGGACAATGCCTTGTCTCGCGAATTTCGGGATATTGCAGGTTGTGCAAATCAAAGTCTTGCCGGTGAAGCGGATGAAGTCTATTTTGTGGTGGCAGGAATTGCACAGAGGATAAAATAATGGATATTTACCAGTTCAGGACATTAATGAATAAAGACACCAAATTTCCGGTCTTTGTTTTTTTTGGAGATGAAGAATTTTTTATCCATGAGGCGCTTTCAGCAGTAAAGGCTAATGTGCTCAAAGATAGCGATCCTACTCTGACATTGATTGAATTTAGCGGGGAGGATACTTCCGGTGGTGTAATTTTTGATGAATTAAGGACATTGCCATTTTTTTCCTGTAAGAACAAACTGGTGGTTGTAGAAGAGGCAGATGATTTCGTCGAAAAAAATCGGGAGATACTCGAAAAATATTTACTGTCACCCGCAAGCCATGCTAAGCTGGTTCTGGTATGCAAAAAATGGGATAAGAGGACAAAATTGTCAACCCTTGTTGATAAGGTGGGCATTTCTATTGAGTGCAAAAAGTTGAAAGAACACTCCTTGCCGAACTGGGTGCAGACTCATGCAAGACATTACAAAAAAGAAATTACCGCACTGGCAGCGCAAAAACTGGTTGATGATGTAGGGAGCAATTTAGCGATCCTGGATAAACACCTTGAAAAGTTGTCTATTTACCTGAGTGAGAAGACCACCATGAATGAAAGGGACGTGGATGCCCTCGTGGGTGTAGATAGAAGCCGCACGGTATTCGAACTAACCGATGCCGTTGCTCAAAGAAATGTGGCACTGGCGCTAAAAGTCCTGAGCCAAATGTTAACGCATGGAGAAGATTCTGTGAGGATTATTAGTTTGTTGGCCTGGCAAATTAAGCGGCTGTGGAGGGCGAAACAAATGCTAAAGCAGGGGGGGAATGAGCAGAAAGTCGCATCTGAGTTACAGATCGTACCGTTCTTTGCAAAACGGTTTTTTGAACAGGTTAAACTTTATGCTGAGGAAGATCTGGTGAAAAGCCATGCGCTTTTATTGGAAACTGATGTGAAAAGCAAGACCAGTTCTTTGAGTACGCAATTATTGCTGGAATTGCTTGTGTATAAATTATGTGTTTAATATAGTTTGAATCAAAGTGATTTAAGAAAGGAAACGAAATGAAGTTTTTTATTGATACTGCAGATGTAAAAGAGATTCGTGAGGCGCACAGTTTAGGCATATTAGACGGAGTGACAACGAATCCCTCGCTGATAGCCAAGACGGGCAGGCTTTTTCGTGAAACTATTGAAGAAATTTGTTCTATCGTGAAAGGTCCTGTCAGCGCAGAGGTGGTGAGCCTTGATACGGAAGGCATGCTCAAAGAAGGACGGGAACTGGCAAAGATTGCCGACAATATTGTAGTCAAAATTCCCTTAATAAAAAATGGCTTAAAAGCGGTAAAAAGATTGACGGAGGAAGGTATTAAAACCAACGTAACCCTCTGTTTCTCATCGAATCAGGCCCTTTTGGCGGCGAAGGCTGGCGGTACCTATGTGAGCCCGTTTGTCGGGAGACTGGATGACAGGGGTCAGGTAGGTATGGATCTGATCCAGGAAATCCGCACCATCTATGATAATTATGGCTTTCAAACAGAAATTATCGTTGCCAGCATCCGTAACCCCGTTCATGTCCGTGATGCTGCGTTAATGGGGGCAGATGTTTCCACAATCCCCTTCAATGTATTCGATTTGCTCGTTCAACATCCGCTTACGGATGATGGTGTTAAGCGGTTCCTGGCCGATTGGGAGAAGGTGCCGAAAAAATAAAAGAACGGTTGATTGTAATGATTTGAACATATCTTGATGAGAAGGTATCATGGACAAAAGGAACGATTTGTTTTCTGTAAGTTCGGATTTTTGATTTCGGATTTATGAAGGTTGGAGCAAAAGAGTGTTTAAACCCACGAAGAGCAAACTGAGTATTTTTTTTCTGATCCTGACGTTCCTTCCTTTGCTTGTCATGCGATTGGTTGTCTATCCCATTACCTTTCAAACCCTAAAAGAGGAGATCATCACAAATCTGGAGATTGCAGCACATAAGCAGGCCGAGTTGGTTACAAAATGGATGGAAGAATGCACGTCTGATGCCCAATCTGTTGCCAACAATCCGTTTGTTGTTTTATGTATGCAGTCAACCCGGGAAGGAAAGGAACGCGCGGAAATATTACAATATTTGGATACGGTTAAATATGTTGACTATTTATTGGCGGAGTGCGGTCATAAAGAGGTCATTATTGCAGACCGGAATGGTATTGTAAGGATTTCTTCAAGGAAAGAGCTTGTGGGGACAGATATATCGACAAAAGACTTTTTCCGAACGGCCATTGAAGGGGCTTTTTTTACTTCGAACATTATACCTTCAGACATTCCCATTGAGAATGAGTCAGGTGAGTTAGAGGTTGGTGTGCCTACCATGTTAGTTTCTGTTCCTGTAAAGGATAGATCGAATGCTATTGCGGGTGCTGTGACGATCAGGATTGATGTGTCTGAAATGAATGCCTTGATGCAGAATGTTCATCTGGGAAAGACGGGAGAAACATATCTGGTCAATGCGCAGGGGTATATGCTAACCGAGTCGAGATTTACGGAAGATCTAAAGGGACAACGTCGGATCAACAAAAGATCTGCTCTGGAATTGAAGGTTGTCGATCCTGGCACGGGTATTATGACGAGGGGTATTCGTGAATGTATAAAAGGGTCGGAAGGGTTTTATGCAGATGGGTATCGTGACTACCGTGGCGTAAATGTTCTGGGATTTTGGCATTGGATGCCTGATTATGGATGGGGTGTGATTGCTGAGATTGATGTTATTGAAGGTTATGGGAGAGTATATAAATTGCGCGATTACATCATGTTTGTTTTCGGGACGGTGGCAATTGCAGTTATCATCATTGCCTTTTTTTTGGGTAAAAAGATTTCAGCGCCTCTACATTACCTTACAGGGATTTCAAAAAAAATTGCCGATGGTGATTATTGTATCAGGGCCGTTTATCAATCGGATGACGAGGTTGGAGAACTAGCTTGTGCCATAAATAAGATGGCGGAGACTCTGGAAAAAAGGCCACGACTCCCAGAGTCAGAGAACGACGAAAAAAGTATCTGATATTTTCATTTTTCATTGAATGAATTTTAAGTCATAAAGGGAGTATGGGTGACAATAAAAAAGCTACAAAGAGGGTTGTTTGATACAAAGGTAAGTGCGATAAAAAAATCTCCTCTTGCCGACCGAATAAGACCGCTGGATTTGAAAGAGTTTGTGGGACAGGAACACCTCGTTGGCCCTAACAAGATACTCCAGAGGCTTGTGGAAAATAAGGAACTTGTGTCTCTGATATTTTGGGGTCCTCCCGGGGTAGGGAAAACGACATTGGCCTTTATCATTGCGCAGGCAATGGACGCACATTTTGTCTCGTTTTCAGCCGTGTTGTCGGGGGTCAAGGATATTCGGGTGGTTATTGAAGAAGCGAAAGAGCAGCTGAGATTTTATGGTAAAAAAACTATCCTCTTCGTAGATGAGATTCACCGGTTTAACAAGGCCCAGCAGGACGCCTTCCTGCATCATGTGGAGGACGGCACAATTACGCTCATTGGTGCCACTACAGAGAATCCTTCCTTCGAGGTTAATGCCCCGCTGCTATCGCGTTGCAAGGTGCTGGTATTGGAACAACTCACCGAAGAAAATATCAAAGTTATTATGAAGAACGCACTCATGGATAAGGAACGTGGACTTGGCAATCTGAACGTGGAAGTTCAACGTGATGCCTTTGATTTCATTTCACGCCTTGCTCAGGGGGATGCACGGGTTGCCTTAAATACCCTGGAAGCGGCTTCCATGCTTGCGAAACCGGATCAAGAGGGCAAACGAGTAGTGACTTTGGATACAGCTCAAGAGTCAATGCAACGGAAGGCACTCCTGTATGACAAGGGAGGGGAGGAGCACTATAACGTGATTTCTGCCTTTATTAAATCTATGCGTGGCAGTGATCCCGATGCAGCCCTTTATTGGCTGGCTCGCATGCTGGATGCCGGCGAGGACCCGCTTTTTGTTGCACGGCGCATGATCATATTTGCCTCAGAGGATATTGGAAATGCAGACCCCGGCGCTCTCCGGTTGGCAGTTGCCGCCAAAGATGCCTTTCATTTTGTGGGGATGCCGGAAGGGTGGATACCTCTTGCCCAATGCGTGACTTACCTGGCCACCGCACCCAAGAGCAACGCCTCCTATATGGCTTATTTAGAGGCATTGAAAGACGTGAAAGAGAAAGGCGCCTTAGCAGTACCATTTCACGTCCGTAATGCCCCAACCCCTCTGATGAAAGACCTTGGATATGGCATGGGTTACAAATACCCGCACAGTTATGGCGGGTATGTAGAGCAGTTTTATCTGCCTGATGAACTTCAAAGCAGGGAATACTATAAGCCAACGGACAATGGATTTGACAAGGTGATCAAAGAGCGACTCGCACGTTATAAGAAAGAACGCAAGCAGTGAAATAAGGCGATTTTGCATTCTCCAATAGTTTATTTATGCTAAATATTTTAACTGATTTGAAATTTATAAAAAACAAGATATAATACCTTCATAGAGCAAATCCCTCAATAGTCGGGGAAATGGCTGTTTCTTTCCGAATTTGGTTGAAAAGGAACTTAGAATTATATAGTTCTCGCACATCATAATTATTGCCGGTTGTTATATTTCCCTTAATAACGATTTCGTATATACTCTTTTTTTATGAGGAGGAAAAGCAATGTTTAAAATAACAAAATCTACCATAGTTGCATTCACCGTATTTTCCTTATTGTCTTTGATTGTAGTTAAAACGACCTTTTCCGATACCCTGAGTATCATCAGGGAGGGTATCGTAAGGGACTTGCAGGGCATCACACGAAAGCAATCTGAAATTATTACGGCATGGATTGACGCCAGGAAAAAAGATATAAGGGTTACTGCACATAACTTGCCTGCTTATCGTAGTTCGGTAATTCGAGTGGATAAGGAGCCAGATTTTTCCGAACCCCTTGAATATCTTGCTTTTATAAAAAACATATATCATTATAAGGAAGTTTTTATTGCTAACCCTACGGGTGCGATTATTCTTTCAACGGACAAAAATAATATCGGTAGGGATGTTGTCTCTACACAATATTTTCAAGAGGCACTGAAGGGTAAAACGTTTTTTTCAGACATAATGCCTTCTCCGGTACCCATCGAGAATGAATTTGGTGAGTTGGAGTTGGGGTTGCCCACGATGTTTGTGTCTAACCAGGTTACTAATGAAAAGATGGAGGTCTTAGGGGTCTTGGTCTATCGGCTCGATGTGAATGAGCTCATAAAACTGATTATACCAATGAAAGCTACAGAAACGGGAGAGATTTATTTAATTAACAAAGAGGGCTTCATGTTAACCAAGTCCAGATTTACTGAAAATCTAAAGGAAAGCGGTATAATAAAAAAGAGGACGCCCCTGGAGTTAAAAATGACAAATCCCAAGACCGGAAATTTGACACTTGCTGTTCAGCAGTGTCTTAAAGGTCAAGAAGGATATAATGAAACAGGCTACCTTGACTATCGGGGTGTTAGTGTTATTGGTTACTGGACATGGCTGCCATATCTGAATTGGGGTCTTATTGCCGAAATTAACGTGGATGAGGCATGTAATGAAGTTCGTAAATTTTTCCAGGACACCACAATTAAAAATCTGCACGGGCTTATGCATCGTCAAGTCGGCTTAGTGAAAATGTGCATAGAAGGACACAAGAATAACGCTAAAGCAGTTGCCCGTAAACCACAGACCATTCACTACACAAAGGGCGTTGGATCCGTAGACGAGTTTGTAAGCGCTTTAAACTATTTGGAGTTTATCAGGGACGAATATGGATATAAGGGTATATTTATCTGTGATTCTTCCGGGATTGTAAAGTTGGCTACAGAGAAAAATTTGGTGGGTATGGATGTTTCTAAGGAAGACTATTTTATCGAAACAAAAAAACGAGGGGTCTTTGTGAGTGATGTAAAATCTGCAACAACCCCTATCCTCAGTGAGTTTGGCAAAGTTGAGCGTAACATACCGACTTTATTTGTATCTTCGGTAATTCAGGAAATTACAGGGGCTTTTACCGGTGTATTGGTTTTTCGTGTTGATACGGCTGAGTTGAACAACCTCATGCAAGGTATTGAAATTGGTGAAAGTGGTGAGGCGTATCTTATCAATTCAGAGGGGGTTCTTATTACAGAATCACGATTTGTCATTGAGCTTAAACGCAATGGCATGATAAAAGACAGGACGGCTTTGGAACTTAAGGGGATTAATCCTAAGACGGGAAGGTTAACAAAGGGGGTCGCTGAATGCCTGAGTGGGAGTGTGGGATATGATGTTACGGGTTATCCCGACTATCGAGGAGTACCGGTATTAGGAACATGGTGCTGGATTCCTGAATATGAATGGGGTGTGGTTGTCGAGATCGACCTTGATGAGGCATTCCGGAAGAGTTCCGCTTTTTGGGGTATCAAGCAATATTTCTAATCTTTGAATATAGCCATTTTTTTATTGAAGCAAGAGGTGAAGTGTATAAGGAATTCATAATACCTTTGCCTCTTGACCTTCTTTTTCCTTTACGTCATTGTTAAGAGTTCATCAACCATTGAAGATATTTTTGCGAACCTCTCCTTCTGTATACCGCCACCGACAGCCTTTGCTTCAGCTACCTTTCCTGCTACCAAAAAATTAGGGATGACCTCGTTGTCTCTTGTGTTTCTGAAGACACCCATGCTGTCTTCATATCCTTCAGATTGGTCTCCACATTTGTACCTTTAGCCTTTTCTATCAATTTAGAAAAAAGTACCGGTGGTTTCCCTCGGTAAGTTCTTTGCCGTTGTCCTGCACCACTCTTGCTTCGTCTTATCGCTTTCTCCAAGCATGGTAACAAGCGGCATCCGCAAACTTCGTCTTAAAGTCATTTATGTCCGCTTTGTTCACTGCCATATTTTATCCTCTGTATGGGAGACTATACTGGGTGTCCGTTGTTGTCGGTTTTATAGGACTGGGTTTTGAATTTGTTGAGGAAGGCGACGATGGTATCATCCTGGCGCTGGATGAGGGTCGCTCCATCTTGCCAGATTCCATTTTCTGCCCACCATTGGCTATGAGCTGGGTCGCCTTGATTTTGATGGATGTTGTGCACCCCGAGGTCTTTGGTGAAGGGTTCTCCGAATATGTACAGCTTTTTTGGCTCTTGCAATAAAGGTTCGAGGTCGGCTAGTGCATTTATGCTTGTTCCCTGCTTCCACGGGGGATTGATTACGGACTGGAGAAGCCTGAGTAGTGCCTCGAAGATTGGATTAAATATCACAAAAACACATCCCGCTTTTGGTTGAAATTCAGGGCAGCGAATATAATCCAACGCCCCCGACGCAGCATGAGAAGCCAGGTAATGCCAACCATTAGCCAATACGGCCACACCCTTCAAGGTCGGTTTTCCAAGTTCGACCATGCGCCATTCTACACCGTTAAGCATCTTCTTGCTATCGACATCGATGGCGCACTTATAGATGCCGGCGGGGGTCTGTATCTCGGCGTTACCATGGTAGTACTGACCATAGTCATTCACCGGATCACGGTAATAACTATGCAAGGTTCCTATAACGACTCCATAACCATCTTTGAGTGACATGTCTTATTCCTCCATTTCTTTTTGGTTAACGACAAAACACAGCAGCGGCCATTGGCCATCTGCTGGAATGACGAGTTATGCGCGTTCTCTGGACTCATGAATTGCCTCTAATATTTCCTGATGTTTCTCGCCACATCGCATATGTGCCTTTGTTAGACAACATTTGGTTCATATTGATATACAGGAACCTGAATAGGTTTTGTTGGTTTCTTTTCCTCTTTAAGGAGATGATCTATGGCCTTTGCAATCTCCGGCTGTATGACCCTTTCTCCGCACTGTGTATAGACATCCACAGGAACATTTTCAAAATGAACACCTTATCTTTATTTATACGGGCGAATACCCCGTTTGGAAGAAATCACTTTACCTCCTTTATTGCTCCGCAGTGATCGCAGTGGAAGAGTAGAGAGTGTCTGATCTGCTGACAGGACGGACATTGCTCGAAGAGCTCTGTGCCGCAAGCGGGACAGGTGTAAGCCTCGTCCTTACCAACAAATTCGTGTTGCGGAAGGATCTTATGGACGGTTCGACGCGTCCAGTACAGGAACTTACGTGGGCCGACGCGAATGGGATAGTTACAAACCGGGCAGAGAAAGCGTTCATACGCTTCCCTGTATTGTCTTATGAGCCAGTCTGCCTTTGGAAATGCTATGATCCCGATAAGGTACACGAGAATGCGTGCAACAACAATCATAAGTGTGATAGTGAGTACGTACTTGAAATAACGACTGGGTAAGTACTCGTGAATAACAAATCCCACCTTTAGCAATGTAGCTGCGCCAAAAGCAAGTAAGAGCGGGAAGTAGACGCTCCTACGCTTCCTGATCAAGAGATAGGACGCGGTCAGCAGGAGTGGAACGAGGATTAATAGCTGATACAGGGCCAGCCGAAGCTGGTGTGATCGAGCCAGTCCTTGAAATTCCTCGTGGGCAGGCTTTCTCTGTTGCTCAATCTGCTGATCTATTCTCCTCTCTTCATCATCGAGTTGGAGCTTCTGTGACGTCAGGTCTGCAATGCTTTTGTTGAGTTCCTGATACTTCTTTTGATTTTCAAGGAAGTGTTTTAGGCTGACCGACAGGTTCTCCTTTTCGGCTTCTGTCAGTGACACCGCCTTCTGGATGCTGAGTTTCTGAAGTTCGAGAAGCTGGTTGATCGTCCGTTGGAGATTTTGAGAGCTGTCACTGGCCAGACGCTGTTCTTCACGCTTATTGGTGATCAATCTCTCCTTTTCGGCGATCTGTTTTTCCAGCAGATCCTTCTTCATAAGGACAGACTGATCAATATGCCTGCGCTCAATCTCAGCGTAATCTGGGCCTTTCGTGGACTCGATATCCTTTACAAGGAAGCCGAGCAACCAGAAAATAAGAATCGTGAGAGCGGCAGTGAATAGATGGATTAAAAAACGAATGCTCCAGGTTCCTTGCGCCTTAGTTTGTTTCATGACACTCTCCTGTTTCAGATTTTACAAAGCAAGGACAACATACATTTTAGCGGGAAACAACAGGGTTTAATTGATTTCGTCCGCAATCGGAGATGTAATCATAGTCCAGCAGTAGCAGGAGTCTATGTTTGCATCTTGAGCTCCATTCTTTTTTCCACCTCATCAACGATAAATTTACTAAACGAGAAGGAGGAGGTGAATGCGGGTGATACGGCATTTAATATGTGCGTGGAATTTTCTCCGTGTTCGACAACAAAATCCATCACTAATTTCAGGGTTTCTGTGTCTAATAATTGTGCCCTGATGCCTGGATTCAGGTAGTTGCCAAACTTGTTTGTATCTATCTTATTTACTAAATGCACGGACTGTTGTATAAAATAATTCCGGCAATATTTTTTCATCTCTTCAAAGGCTAAGCTTCTAAAATTAAAGGCATTCGTGAAAAAAAGCCTTGTCTCATGGTATAACACCTCAAAGAATTCATTCAGACTAAAACGAGAAAGACCCTGATAATTTTCTCTCCAGAAGGCCGGAATTGCAGTCGGGCCTATCTTAACTTTTCCGGCCGCAGTTATGGTAAAATGGACACCAAGAAATGGATTTTTTAAATTGGGCACGGGGTATATATGTTTCTGAATTAAACTAGTATCCTTATATTCCAGATACAAACCTTTGAAAGGAATTAAGGTGTATTTTTGTCCAATCCCAAATTGATGGGCTATTTTGTCTGCATATAAACCTGCAGAATTGATTACATATCTGAATTTTATTTTTTGTTTATTTGTGCTGACCGTGGAGCTATCGTCTCTCTTGATAAACTTCTCATTGAGTAAGATTTTTACATTTCCTTTTAAATTACGAGCGATATGTTCGACTACTTCGGTAGGATTTACTACGGATGTTGTCGGTGAATATAAAGCCTTATCAAAGGTCCTTGCATTGGGTTCAAGTTCAGTTAATCTATTTTCATCTACGATCTCTAAGGTTACACCGTTTTTGTCCCCTCTCCTCTTTAGCTCAAATATACCCTCAAGTTCTTCTGCATCCTTTGCTACTACGATTTTCCCGCATCTATTTATTGTCAAGTTATGCCTTAAGCAGTAATCAGTTAAAAGTTTGTTTCCTTCTACGGTAAACTTTGCCTTTAGACTATCGGGTGAATAATAAAAACCGGCATGAAGTACCCCGCTATTCCTTCCACTTGCATGACGGGCTACAGCAGCCTCTTTTTCTAGTAAGGTGATGTTTAAATCTGGATACCTGCTGGCAAGTTCTTTAGCAATAGAAACACCAACTATTCCGCCTCCGACTATTAAGATATCTGTTGTTATCATGTTCGTTTATTCAATTGGTTATGAATCTCCTTAATGAGTTTGTTAAAACTGGGTTTATTTGTGCCGAGACACCTGGATACAATTATTAACTCAGAAGGGTTACTAACCCTAAGATGCAGGTCGATGGCCCTTTTAATCTGCCGCTATTCCCATACATCATTAGCGGATTTGTATTTAACGGACTCGGATAACGATTAGCGATATTGGGTTTTATAAGTACAGATTTACCTTGAATATCCGGCCTTTCAAGTCCACCTAAAAGTTCAATACTTTCCTTACGTATGGCAAAAATATTTTCGCCTTGTACGATGGAGACAATGGTCTTATCTTCATCTTTGTAAATATTCAAAACGAGATTGGGATGGATCTTTTTTGTCCTGGGCATTAAGAAGAGGAGATTGAAGGTATAACGCCATCGAAAATTTAAAATAAGATAAATAGATATCACAATGACGCAGAAAAGTGGATATTTTGCGATACTCATGTATATACGTATGGTAACTATTTGAGATTGACCGAGCGCTGTATTTTGCTGTACTATAACACAGTTTATTGAACAGTTCAATATTTTAGAATTTTGAAACTAAATATTCATAACGCTGCACAGCCGCAACTAAAATGAACCACCACTCAATCCCTTCCTTCACAAGGAGGGGACTAGATGCTGGTAAAATACTTGCTAAAAAGAGAAGTTTTTACAGGGTTAACAATACGATAATGATTCTCATACTGTCGGGTACCGAAGAAGGCAAAGAAATCGTCAGGCGGCTGCATACAGAGGGATTGAGCCTTTTGACTACTGTTGCGACGGTATACGGCAAAAAGATGTTTGAGGAAATAGGTTTAGAAACTTTTTGCCTGCAAGGTCGTTTGGATGCACATGGGTTTTCCCTGCTGATAAAGGAAAAGGGG
>JAUPKS010000127.1 GCA_030837315.1 Planctomycetota bacterium | reverse complement strand
GTAGATTTTTCCCATTTAAATATCATGGGAACAGCCGTTGGAGCAGTGGGAATTGAAGCCGACAGCGAGAAGGCAATTTTTGAAAACGCAAACACAGAAACGCGGCTGGGAAAAGATAAAGGAATAAAGTTAAGATTACCGCTCATGATTCCGGGATTGGGTTCGACAAATGTTGCAAAGACACATTGGGATGGGTTAGCTATTGGTTCAGCAATTTCTGGTACAGGATTAACTATTGGTGAAAATGTCGGTGGTATGGACGTCAACACCAAATTAGAGAATGGAAAGATAACCCATTGTCCTGATATTGAATATCGTGTAAAAACCTATCAGGACTGGCAAAAGGATGGTTATGGGATCATCGTAATGCAGGAAAACGTCGAAGACAGCCGATTAGGCGTTCTTGAATACGGTATAAATAAATTAGGGGTACAGGCTGTAGAAATGAAATGGGGGCAAGGCGCAAAGGATATTGGTGGAGAGGTTAAAATTAACAATCTGGAAAAAGCAAGATTGTTAAGAGACCGTGGTTATATTGTGTTGCCTGACCCCTATGATAATGCAGTAGCATCAGTCTTTGGTAAGGCATTCAAGGAATTTGAAAGACACTCCAGGGTCGGGATGGTTAATGAAGAAGGGTTTGTTAAGAGGGTTGAAGCATTAAGAAAGGCTGGCGCAAAATATGTTTTCCTGAAGACGGGCGCTTACCGACCAGCCGATCTTGCCAGGGCAGTGCGTTATTGTTCTATTGCCGGGGTTGATGTGTTGACCGTAGATGGCGCTGGTGGCGGGACAGGCATGAGTCCCTGGCACATGATGAACGAATGGGGTGTGCCTACTTTATATATTGCCTCCCTTACCTATAATTATGTACACAAATTAGCATCGAAAGGTCAGTACGTTCCGGATATTATCCTTGCCGGAGGTTTTGCATTTGAGGATGATATCTTTAAGGCTATGGCGCTTGGCGCTCCTTATGTCAAAGCGGTTGGCATGGCACGTTCTCCTCTCTGTGCAGCGCATGTTGGAAAATTGGTCGCGGAACAAATCAATAAAAATGCAATTGACAAAACCATAGAACCTTATGGTAAAACAACCGACGAGATCTTTGTTTTGGCATCCAGGGTCAAGAGATTATTCGGTTCTAAAGGCAAGGAAGTGCCCGCGGGGGCACTTGGAGTTTATTCATACTATCAGCGTTTATCCCAGGGTCTGCGGCAATTGATGTGTGGTTCGAGAAAATTTGCGCTGGAATATTTAACAAGGGACGATGTTGTTACCCTGACTCGTGATGCAGCAGAAGTAACTGGTTTAAAATACATTATGGAGGCTGACAGTGAAGAGGCGGAACAGATCCTCATGGGAAAAGAGAAAACCAAGTCTAAAATAGTAGCGAAGGTAAAGCCAAAAGCAACCTCAAAACCTCGTGCAAAGTCAAAAGACAAGGGAAAGAAAAAGAAATAAATGAATGAATTTAGTTCGAATTTTTTATTTGAAAAGAGCATAGGTAACAAGGATGTAATGATTTTGTGAAAATGATAGCGTTTTCTCATATCAGCCAAAGCGAAAAAGTCATTTGTTAAAGTTTGTGTTTGTTTCTATTTTAAGGGTTTTTCAATATCTTTACGGTATTGAAAAACCCTTTTTTTATCAAGTATGGTTTTCCCGGCGCGGAGTCGCACGAACACTGCTCCCTCTCTTTCCAGGCTCCAGTTGCTGCCCGACGTAACGTTTGGGGGTGGCGTATGCCTTCTGCCCTTCCATTGTTTTTAGTCCTTCCAATTCCACCACTTCAATTTGTCTGGATCATGCTTTTCATGGCTTGCGTAGTAGACTGCTGTCCTGAATACATAGAGAACGCATTTATCGACATGTGCCCCAGCGGTCTGTTCAAGGCGTTTGTAGAGTCTTTCGGGATTCCTGTTCTTTAAATCACGAACTTTGTGAATGCCAATTGAATTCAGTGTCTGTGTTATCTTGATTCCGACTCCTGGTATTGACTCCAGGGATTCCGATTGTTTCTTCATGTCTCTTTGCTCTTTTTTTGACACTTCATGAGAAATCTTAGCGGCTGGTACGGCTTTTTGTACTAGTTTGCTGGAGCGATTTGTTAGGCGGTCTTTTTATTTTTATAGAATCTAAATATAGAGTGTCAGGGCATATGTCCTGCTCATGTGGCCATACTACGGTTCCATATGCCGCCCTTACCTGTTGAAAATAAATTTTGTCTTTCAACTCAGTAAATACCCCGAAATTAAGGAAAGGACTGCAATCATATATCCCGACCTCCCCATTGGAAAATGTTATCTCCAGTTTATAGTTATCTCTTGCCTTTACTGCTTTTACTCGTGGATTCATAGGTTACCTCAATGGATCAATTTTAAACGGCTGCTGTCCGCTAACTGCTAAATCCCAATCAGCCATAAGTTCATCTTTGTGAATTTCAATCCAAGCCAAAACCAATCGCATTTTGGCTGGAGGCAATTCTCCGTCAAGAAGTTCACCATGGGGTATTGAAATAACAGCTTCGCTATCCTGATATTTTACATGGATATGTGGATGTTTATGTTTTCTGTTATCAATAAAATAAAGCGATACAACTATACCAAAAAACATTGATATTGTTGGCATATTTATTTCCCTATATTTATAGCCGTGTTCAGCGGCCGGGTATCCGTGCTCGTGCGGACATGGCTCGGAGGCAGACACCCGAAGGGTGGTTGGCTCCAAAGTACCGGTCCGCTGAAACGCGTGGTTGGGCAGACACGGCAACACTATTTTGCGAATTCTTCTGTGAACACCGGACCTACTCCGTCTTTCCATTCGCCAACTTTTCGGTCTTTCCATAAAATCGGGCCAATGTAAGCGTAGTCTTTGCCAAGCACCTTGTATTCTGATTTATCGAAGTACTCGAAGAGATGATGTTCGAACTTGATCCCTTTATTCACTATGTTATAGCAATAGTCAGATGGAAGAACACTCGATCTATTGGTGCCTGGAAAGGCAGCAAGAATCATGTCAATGATTTCCTTCCGGGAGAAAACCTGACCAAGATGCTTCTGAACGAAAAGAGCATAGAATTTGTCGATGATCTTTATTCTGTCTGATTTAGGTCTTGTAGCAATCCTACTAGGGTGAGGGGAGACGCTTGCAGCGGGAACATGAGGTTGCTTTGCAAAGTACTCAGTGAATTCTGAATCACCCCTCTTCCGAACATAGCCAGCCAAGTGCTCAACGGTTAGTTCCAGCCATTCAAATCCATGATGTTCTAATGACCGCCGCATATTCGGAGGCACGCGATTTCCTATAAGCATTACGCGAACATTAGGATCGTCTGGAGTTAGAAGTTCGCCCTGGTACTCAAATAGCTGCCCAATATGGGCTCTTAGAATGGGGCCATTCTTTAGCTCGACAATCAACCTTTGTCCGAACTTGTCTCGGAATACGAGATCGATATGACGTTGGCCAATCGGCATTTGCCGGCCCTCCAGGGTCAGACCCTCTTCAATCAGATCGGGATATCTTTCGAGGTGTTTTCAAATTCACGTTCGTTCATAGCCTTCTCCTGTGGCCAAAAGAAGCCTTGTTGAAATTATTTTAGCTGCCTACATGAATTAGGCGTGATAATAGCTGCCTTATTATGCGGCTATTCGTACATATACTTTTACTGGTGACGTATTATACGTCCGCTTGGGCATATAATAAAGTTTGTATGCTATGTGCCGGTATAGTAAGTAATTGGCAAAACAATGTCAAGTTTTTAATGAGTCAAAAACTCATCTGTCAAAAGTAAGGAATTTCAATTTCGTTGTTTTTACCAAAGAGGAAGTAAAGGCAGTATTGCCCAGGCTGGAGGAAATGAAGTGGCCTACGGACAGGTGGTCTTTTATACGGTGCTGTTTTTGGGTAGATGGAGTGACTGCAACACAGGGTTAAGAATAGAGTCTTTCGTATAATCAAATGTATGCTATAGTTGGGTAATTAAGGCCGGCAGGCCGAATCCACCAATTCAATGGATTTATAAATAACGAGGTGTGGTTATTGATTATGCGTGTTTTTCGCGATCTTTTGCACAGTCGCTCACCTTGCCCTTGATGAGGCCAATGGTATGGGGTATG